>JANYDY010000097.1 GCA_025363435.1 Betaproteobacteria bacterium | reverse complement strand
GTGCGCGGCGAGATCGAGGGCAATTTCTTTACCGTGAACCTGCCGCGCGTGAGAGCGGCGTTCGAACGGCTGCCGTGGGTGCGCAAGGTCGATTTGCGCCGGCAGTGGCCCGATCGTCTGGAAGTGGTGCTTGAGGAACATGTGCCGCTGGCACGCTGGGGCGTCGATGCCCTGGTCAATACGCACGGCGAAGTATTCACTGCGGCTTACGACGGCAAGCTCTTGAGTTTTGTCGGCGCGCGCGAGAGTTTGAAGGAGATCACCATTCAGTACGAATTTTTCCGCCGCAATCTGGCGTCGGTCGGCTTGATGCCGGTGCAAATCCAGGTGTCGCCGCGCCGCGCCTGGCAGTTGCGCGCGGACAACGGCCTGACGATCGAACTCGGGCGCGAGGACATCGAGCCGCGGCTGGAACGTTTTGTCGGTGCTTACCAGCGCACGATCGGGCGCCTGCAGCGGCGCATCGAACACGTGGATCTGCGCTATTCGAACGGATTTGCAGTGCGTATCAAGGAACTGCGTGGAGAACCGCACGAAAACATTCGCGGCGGCGCCGCACGCAGTGCAGCGAAGGCGGAGAAAAAGGAATGAGCAAGCAGAAAGAAGAAAGACGCCTGATTGTCGGTCTCGATATCGGCACCTCGAAGATCGTCGCCATGGTCGCCGAGGCGAAGCCCGACGGCTACGAAGTGATCGGTATGGGCAGTCATCCTTCGAAGGGATTAAAAAAAGGCGTGGTGGTCAATATCGAAGCGACCGTGAACGCCATTCAGCGCGCGCTTGAAGAAGCCGAACTGATGGCCGATTGCAAGATTGCCGAGGTCTATACCGGTATCGCCGGCAATCACATCAAGAGCCTTAATTCGCGCGGCATGGTGCCGATCAAGGACCGCGAGGTGATGCAGCAGGACATAGACCGCGTGATCGAAACCGCCAAGGCGATTCCGATTCCGACCGATCAGCAGGTGCTGCATATATTGAACCAGGAGTTCATCGTCGACGGTCAGGGTGACGTGCGCGAGCCGCTCGGTATGAGCGGCGTGCGCCTCGAGGTCAATGTGCACATCGTCACCGGCGCCGTGTCGGCGGCGCAGAACATCATCAAATGCGTGCGCCGCTGCGGACTCGAAGTGCGCGACCTGATTCTGCAGCCGCTCGCTTCGGCGACCGCGGTGTTGTCGGAAGACGAGAAGGAACTCGGCGTTTGCCTGGTCGATATCGGCGGCGGCACCACTGATATCGCGATCTTCACGCAGGGCGCGATCCGTCATACTGGCGTGATTCCGATCGCCGGCGATCAGATCACCAACGATATCGCGATGGCGCTGCGCACGCCGACCAAGGACGCAGAAGACATCAAGCAGCGTTACGGCTGCGCCTTGCGCCAGCTCGCGGATGCGCAGCAGATGGTCGAAGTGCCGGGCATTGGCGAGCGCGGCGCGCGCCAGCTGTCGCGGCAGACGCTGGCCGAGGTCATCGAGCCGCGCATCGAAGAACTTTATTCGCTGGTGCAGTCGGAATTGCGCCGCTCGGGTTACGAGGATTTGCTGTCGTCGGGCATCGTGATTACCGGCGGCTCGAGTTCAATGCAGGGCATGGTTGAGCTGGGAGAAGAAATTTTTCACATGCCGGTGCGCATCGGCCAGCCGCAGTACCACGGCGGCCTCTCGGAGGTGGTGCGCAATCCGCGTCATGCCACCGTCGTCGGCCTGCTGCTGCTCGGATTGCAGGAACAGCAACATCACGCGTTAACACAGTCGCAAATCAGCTCGTTCGCCGGTTTGCTTGAGCGCATGAAGAACTGGTTCAAAGGAAATTTTTAAGCGTTGGCAGTGCACATGCATCTCAGTGCGGCTTGATCGGTTTATTGAAGGTTTTGGTTTTAACTTTAGTCACAGGAGGCAACTATGTTTGAAATCATGGAAGTTCCGTCGCAGGAAGCGGTTATCAAGGTAATCGGGGTTGGCGGTTGCGGGGGCAATGCTGTTGATCACATGATTGCTCATGGCGTTAAAGGTGTGGAGTTCGTTTGCGCCAACACTGACGTGCAGGCCTTGCGGCGTACGCAGGCACGCACCCAGTTGCAACTCGGCACCAATATCACCAAGGGGCTGGGCGCCGGCGCGAATCCGGAAATGGGTCGGCAGGCGGCGCTCGAAGATCGCGATCGCATCATCGATCTGATCAGCGGCACCGACATGCTGTTCCTTACTGCCGGCATGGGCGGCGGTACCGGCACGGGGGCGGCGCCGGTGGTCGCCGAAATCGCGCGCGAACTCGGCATCCTGACGGTTGCTGTGGTGACCAAGCCGTTCGCTTTTGAAGGCAAACGTCAGCGCATCGCCATGGAAGGCATGGAGGCGTTGTCCCAGCACGTCAATTCGCTGATCGTGATTCCGAACGATAAGCTAATGCAGGTGCTCGGCAACCAGGTCACGCTCGACGAAGCGTTCCGTGCGGCGAACGACGTATTGCACGGCGCGGTGGCCGGCATTGCCGAGATTATTTCCTGCCCCGGCATGATCAACGTCGACTTTGCCGACGTGAAGACCGTGATGTCGGAAACCGGTATGGCAATGATGGGTTCGGCCAAGGCGGCCGGCACCGATCGCGCGCGCATGGCGGCGGAACAGGCGGTGGCATGCCCTCTGCTCGAGGACATCGATATTGCCGACGCGCGTGGCGTGCTGGTTAACATTTCGGCCAGCAAATCGTTGTTCCAGTTGCAGGAGATGTACGACGTCATGGATGTAATCAAGGCGTTTGCCTCGGACACCGCGACCATCATCACCGGCACTGTCTACGATGACAGTCTTGAAGATGAATTGCGCGTCACGATCGTTGCGACCGGCCTGGGTAAAAACAATACTCGTATGCAGCCGAAGCCCTTGCAGGTGGTGCAGGCCACTGGCACCGACGGGCCGATGAACGTGAATTATGAAGAACTCGATCAGCCGGCGGTGATGCGGCGCAATCGTACGCAAACGGTCGAAGCGATGAAAAATTCGGGCGTGGAGACACTGGATATCCCGGCGTTTTTGCGCAAACAGGCGGATTGAACAACGGCGATTTCAGATAGATGCGATAGGGTGATGGACCGCGCGTTGCGCAAGGCGACCATGTGCCCCCGGCGTTACCGTGCCGGTGGCGGGGTGGCATGCTAAAATCGTAAGGCAAACGCAGCGAAACGAAGATAAATCAAGTGATTCAACAGCGTACTCTGAAAAACGTGATTCGCGCGACCGGGGTCGGGCTGCACACCGGCGAAAAGGTCTATCTGACCTTGCGTCCGGCGCCGCCGAACACAGGCATCGTGTTTACGCGCGTTGATTTGCCGCGGCCGGTCGAAATCAAGGCCGACCCGTATCACGTTGGCGACACGCGGCTGTCAACCTGCCTCGAGCAGAACGGCGCGCGTGTTTCGACCGTTGAACACTTGATGTCCGCGCTGGCCGGTCTCGGCATTGATAATGTTTACGTCGATGTTTCTGCGCCCGAAGTACCGATCATGGACGGCAGCGCCGGGCCGTTTGTATTTTTGCTGCAGTCGGCCGGCATCGAAGAACAGCCGGCGGCGAAAAAATTCATCCGCATACTCAAGTCCGTCGAAGTCAGCGAGCGCGACAAGTCGGCGCGCTTCGCGCCGCACAACGGTTTTCGTGTCGAGTTCAGCATCGATTTCGATCATCCCGTATTCGACAGTTCATCAAACACCGTACTGGTTGATTTTGCCAACACCTCCTATGTCAAGGAAGTCAGCCGTGCGCGCACTTTCGGTTTCATGCACGAGGTCGAGTGGATGCGCGGGCAGGGCCTGGCGCTGGGTGGTTCGCTCGACAATGCGATCGTGCTGGACGAATACCGGGTGTTGAACAGCGACGGCCTGCGTTACGACGACGAGTTCGTCAAACACAAGGTGCTCGACGCGATCGGTGATCTATATCTGCTCGGCCATCCGGTCATCGGCAGCTTCGCCGCGCACAAGTCGGGGCACGCGCTGAATAACCAGTTGTTGCGCCGCCTGCTCGAAACGCAGGATGCCTGGGAATACGTGACCTTCGACCGGGTTGAAGATGCACCGGCCTGCGTCGCCTCGATCCAACCGGCGCTGGCCTGAGCCGGCGCGCGCGCCGGTGCGGTCGCCGGAATTCTTGAAAGCGGGTGCCCCATGTTGGTGCTTCGCATCGTCGGATTCCTGCTGCTGATCACGATCGGCGGTTCTCTTCTGACCTATCTGCTGACCCGAAACCGCCGCTACCTGACCTTTGCCTGGCAGGTTTTGAAGTACGGCGTGGTAATGGCCTGCATCGTTCTGGCCTTCATGCTGTTCGAACGCCTGTTGATGGCGGCCTGACGCCGGTTCAGGGCGTTTTGCGGCTGTGAGCCGCCAGCCGGCTCAGCGCATCCTTCAGCGGCGAGGCTTCCAGCCCGTCTGCGAGCGCTTGAATATTTTCAATAGTTTCAATGCTTAAGCTCTTCTTTTCGCGATCCGGCGAGGGCGGCGGCGGCGGGTTCCCAACTTGCACTTCAATACGTATTGAAGTAACCTCCTTCCCCTGTTTCTGGTAGCTGGCGAGCAATCGGGGGGTCAGTTGCTTAAGTTGGGTGGCTACGGCCGCATTAGCGGCTGCCAGAAAAAGGATTCCAGCGCGTAACTGCTTGACACAGCAGGATTGTGCCAATGCCGGTGGCGCGTTTATTGCTAGGATCTGCTGCAGTTCGTTCAATTGCCGCACCGCCAGCGTCAGGTCGCGCAGCGGGGCAGACGAATTGAGGTAGAAATCGAGTTTACGCGCCGGCATCGGATTGGGATTGTGAAACAGCAATGAACATTATTCTGGTTTCCGGAAAACTGAGCAAAGCGCGCAGCATTACGCTGACCCTGCCGCATCTGATTAGCGGTGCGGTTGCGGCGGCGCTTTCGGTGCTGATACTCGCATTCTGCATTCAGTGGGTCATCCTGCGCTATGCGCCCAGCCTCAACAGCCCGCTGCTCAATTCGCTGATTCTAAGCGTTCAGCACGAGCAAAACGAAAAAGTCCAGAGTTACCTGCGCGAAAACCTTAACGCGATGGCGGCCAAACTCGGCCAGATGCAGGCGCAGTTGCTGCGCCTGGATACGCTTGGCGAACGTCTGGCCAAGACTGCCGGATTCAAACCGCAGGAATTCATGTTCGACCAGACGCCGGGCCGTGGCGGTGCGGTCTCCAATCTGCCGACCTATGATCTTTCGCTCGGCGACCTGACGCAGCAGATCAATGTTTTTACCAAGCAAATGGAGGATCGTACCGAAAAACTCGGCATCCTCGATTCGCTGATGATCGTCGACAGCGCGAAAAAGAAATTGCTGCCGTCGGTGCTGCCGATCGAGGGCGGCTGGTATTCATCGAACTATGGTTGGCGCATCGATCCGATCAGCGGTGTGCGCGCATTTCACGAAGGCATGGATTTCATGGCGGAGATGGGAACACCCGCTCACGCCGCTGCCGGCGGCATGGTCATCTACTCTGATTTCCACGCTCAATATGGTAATATGATCGAGATTGATCACGGCAATGGATTGGTTTCGCGTTACGCGCATCTTTCCAAGCGTCTGGTCAAGAACGGCGATGTCGTATTGAGTGGCGGCACTGTAGGTGCGGTCGGCACTACCGGACGTTCGACCGGGCCTCATTTGCATTTTGAAGTGCGCCAGAACGGGGCGCCGCTGAACCCGGTGCGATTCCTGCGATTGCCCGGCTAGCGAATTCGAATCAGACGCAGAAGGGGTGGGGTGTTTCCCCACCCCTTTTTGTTTGGGATTTGCCGGCGGTTACTCACGGCGCAGCAGTTGTACCCCATTTGATTGAAGAATAATGTTTACAGGTTTGCTTAAAAAAATATTCGGCAGTCGTAACGAACGGCTGTTGCGGCAGTATTCGGCGACGGTGCGCACGATCAACGCGTTCGAAGCGGAAATTTCGAAACTGCCGGACAGTGAGTTGCAGGCGAAGACCGTGCAATTCAAGGCGCGCTTCGCTGCCGGCGAAACGCTCGACCGCATGCTGCCGGAGGCATTTGCGGTGGTTCGCGAGGCCGCCAAACGTGTGCTGCAAATGCGCCACTTCGATGTGCAGATGATCGGCGGCATTGCGCTGCACGAGGGAAAAATCGGCGAGATGCGCACCGGCGAGGGTAAAACGCTGGTGGCAACCCTGCCGGCCTACCTGAATGCACTATCAGGCAAGGGCGTGCACGTTGTAACGGTGAACGATTACCTCGCCAGGCGCGATTCGGAGTGGATGGGCCGCGTTTACGGTTTTCTCGGCCTGACGGTCGGCGTCATCCTGTCGCAGATGGAGCACGCCGACAAGCAGGGCGCCTACGCTGCCGATATTACCTACGGCACCAACAACGAATTCGGTTTCGATTACCTGCGCGACAACATGGCGTCGGCGGCGTCGGAGCGTTTTCAGCGCGCGCTCAATTACGCCATTGTCGATGAAGTCGATTCCATTTTGATCGACGAGGCGCGCACACCGCTGATCATTTCAGGGCAGGCCGAGGACACTACCGAGCTGTATTTCCGCATGAAGGAAATCGCGCCGCGCCTGACGAAACAAAATGACGAAAACAGTCCTGGCGATTACAGCGTTGATGAAAAAGCGCACCAGGTGCTGCTTTCCGAGGAAGGTCACGAGCGCGCAGAAGCACTGCTCGCCGAGGCCGGATTGCTGCCGCACGGCGGTAGCCTCTATGATCCGTCCAACATCAATCTGATGCATCACCTGTATGCGGCGTTGCGGGCCAACACGCTTTATCACCGCGACCAGCATTATGTGGTGCAGGACGACGAAGTCATTATCGTCGACGAATTTACCGGCCGCCTGATGCCGGGCCGGCGCTGGTCGGATGGTCTGCATCAGGCCGTCGAGGCGAAAGAGGGCGTCTCGATACAGCGTGAAAACCAGACGCTGGCGTCGATTACGTTTCAGAATTTTTTCCGTATGTATACCAAGCTTGCCGGCATGACCGGCACGGCGGATACCGAAGCCTACGAATTTCAGCAGATCTATACGCTTGAAACAGTTGTTATTCCGACGCATCATACGATGGTGCGCGACGACCGCATGGATCAGGTCTATCAGACTTCGCGCGAAAAATACGCCGCGGTGATCAAGGACGTTCAGGATTGTTATTCGCGCGGCCAGCCGGTGCTGGTCGGCACCACCTCGATCGAGAATTCCGAGCTGGTGTCGAAAATGCTCGATAAGGAAAAGCTGCCGCACAACGTGCTCAACGCCAAACAGCATGCGCGCGAAGCCGAAATTGTCGTGCAGGCCGGGCGGCTGAAGACGATTACCATTGCAACGAACATGGCGGGTCGCGGTACCGACATCGTGTTGGGTGGCAATCCGGAACCGGAGATCGCGAAAATTCACGCCGACGCCGCGCTCGACGAAGCGGCGAAACAAAAGCGCGTCGAGCAAATCAAGCACGACTGGCAGACACTGCACAATCAGGTCGTCAGTTCGGGCGGTTTGCACATCATTGCCACCGAGCGCCATGAATCGCGGCGCATCGACAATCAGCTGCGCGGCCGTTCAGGACGCCAGGGCGATCCGGGTTCGAGCCGTTTTTATCTGTCGCTGGAAGATCCGCTGCTGCGCATTTTTGCGTCGGAGCGCGTCGCCTCCATCATGCAGCGGCTGAAAATGCCCGATGGCGAGGCGATCGAACATCCGTGGGTGACGCGTGCTATTGAAAATGCGCAGCGCAAGGTCGAAGCGCGCAACTTCGACATGCGCAAACATCTGCTTGATTACGATGACGTCGCCAACGACCAGCGCAAGGCCATTTACGAATCGCGCAACCAGTTGCTGGAGTCGGCCGATATTTCGGAACGCATTACGTCGATCCGCCGCGAAGTCATCAACGCTTTCATTACCCAGCACATTCCGCACGAGAGCCTCGAAGAGCAGTGGGATATCGGCGGTCTTGAAAAGACCCTGCTGGCCGAATTGCAGCTCGAACTGCCGCTCAAGCAATGGCTGGCCGACGACGGCACGCTCGACGAAGAGCGGCTGCGCGCGCGCGTTGTCGACTATGCCGACCGCAAGTACAGCGACAAAGTGGCGCCATTCGAAGCACCGGCGATACGCCAGTTCGAACGCACGCTGATGTTGCAAAGCATCGATTCACACTGGCGTGAACATCTCGCTGCACTTGATCATTTGCGCCAGGGCATACATCTGCGCAGCTACGCACAGAAGACGCCGGCGCAGGAATACAAGAAGGAGGCCTTTGAGTTGTTCGGTCTCATGCTTGAAATGATCAACACCGAGGTCACGCGCATCCTGATGACGGTGCAGTTTCGCAGCGAAGCCGAATTGCAAAAGGCCGAGGAACCGCAGGCGCCGAAGAACGTGCAGTTTCATCACGCCGACCACGATGAGGCGCTGCAGGAAGCGAATGCCGACGCCGATGCGTCCGACGCGCAGACTTTTGTGCGGCGCGGGCAGAAGGTCGGTCGTAATGACGTCTGTCCCTGCGGCTCGGGCAAGAAGTACAAGTATTGCCATGGCAAGCTGGTCTGATCGGGCAATGGAGCGGACTGGCCGCGCGATCGAGGCAGGTGCATGGCGGTAAATCTCGCGGCACCCAAGCCGGAAACGTTGCTGCCGGTCACCGGTGTAACCCTCGGCATTGCCGAGGCCGGCATCAAAAAATCCCAACGCAAAGACCTGCTCGTCATCAAACTCGATGACGGTGCGCGCGTTGCCGGCGTCTTTACGCAAAACCGTATGTGCGCGGCGCCTGTGATCGTCACGCGCGAACACATGGCAACAGGTGGCATACGTGCGCTGGTGGTAAATACAGGCAATGCCAACGCCGGCACCGGCGAACAGGGGCTCGCGCATGCGCGTCAGACCTGCGCCGACCTTGCTAAACTGCTCAATTGCAAAGCGGCGCAAATACTGCCGTTTTCTACGGGCGTCATCATGGAGTCGCTGCCGGTCGAGCGCATCGCCGCAGGCCTGCCGGCCTGCCTCGCCGATTTGCGCACGGACAACTGGCTCAACGCTGCGCAGGCGATTATGACCACCGACACCATACCGAAAGCGGCATCGCGCCGCGTCACTATCGGCAAGGCCGGGGTCACGATCACGGGGATTTCGAAAGGCGCGGGCATGATCCATCCGAATATGGCGACCATGCTCGGCTACATCGCCACCGACGCGCGCGTCAGCCAGCCGTTGCTGCAAAAAATCGTCACGTATGCGGCGCAGCGCACCTTCAACGCGATCACTGTCGATGGCGACACCTCGACTAACGACAGCTTCATGCTGATCGCCAGCGCTTGCGCCGACATGCCCGAAATCAGCGATGCCGCCAGCGTCGAGTATGCAGCGTTGTGCGCCGCAGTGACCGAAGTTGCCGGCGAACTCGCGCGCGCCATCGTACGCGATGGCGAGGGCGCGACCAAGTTCATCACCTTGCAAATCGAGGGCGGCGCCAGCGACGACGAATGCCGCAAAGTCGGTTTTGCGATCGGCCATTCGCCGCTGGTGAAGACGGCGTTTTTTGCCTCGGATCCCAACCTAGGCCGCATACTGGCGGCGATCGGCTATGCAGGCATAGACGATCTTGATGTCGGCAAGCTTGATCTTTATCTCGACGACGTACTGGTCGCGCGTGGCGGCGGGCGCAACCCGGCGTATCAGGAAGCCGACGGCCAGCGCGTCATGCAGCAGAGCGAGATCACCGTGCGTGTCGTGCTGAACCGCGGCAACAGCGCGGTCACCATGTGGACCTGCGATCTGTCGCACGATTACGTCAGCATCAACGCCGACTATCGTTCGTAGCGACCGCTCGCAATATGGTGGTCGTAAAGCGCCCCGGAGCGGGTGCGAGCGCATGGCGCGCTGCCCGCAAACGGCTGGTTTCGCCAGTAACGTGTCCGCGCGCCCTCGTTTTTTGCCGCGACGGCGGTTAGAATCCTGCCATGAGCTCATCTGACAAATTGTTCGAACGCGCCGAAGGCCTGCTCGCGCGCTTGGAGAAGCTGTTGCCGGGCGAAGCAGTGCCGACAGCATGGAAAGACTCGATCGCCTTTCGCTGGCGCAAGCGCAACGGGCAAGGTGCGATTCAGAGCGTTGGCCATGTGCACAAAATCAGTCTTGGCGATCTGCGCGGTATCGATCGCCAGAAGAAAATCGTCGAACAGAATACGCGCCAGTTCGTCGAAGGTTATCCGGCCAACAATGTGCTGTTGACCGGCGCGCGCGGCACCGGCAAATCGTCACTGATCAAGGCGCTGCTTAACAAGTTTGCGCCGCGCGGTCTGCGCGTCATCGAAGTCGAAAAGCAGGATCTCGTTGACCTGCCGGAAATCGTCGAACTGATTGCGGCGCGGCCGGAACGCTTTATTCTGTATTGCGACGACCTCTCGTTCGAGGCCGACGAACCCGGTTACAAGGCGCTGAAAGTGGTGCTCGACGGTTCGGTTGCCGCAGCATCTGAAAATTGCCTGATCTATGCAACATCCAACCGTCGCCATCTGATGCCGGAATACATGGCCGAAAACCTCGAGGCCAAACCGGTCGGCGATGAAATTCATCCGGGCGAAACGGTTGAAGAGAAGATATCGCTGTCGGAGCGTTTCGGCGTATGGGTGTCGTTTTACCCGTTCGACCAGGATGAATACCTGGAGATCGTCGCGCAGTGGCTCGGCTACTTCAAGGTCAGCGGCGCTACCAGTGAGCCGGTGCAAACCGCGGCATTGCAGTGGGCATTGCAGCGCGGTTCGCGCAGCGGGCGTGTCGCCTGGCAGTTTGCGCGCGACTGGGCGGGACGCGCGCGCGCCGCACGCGGCAAATAAGCACATACATCCGGAGCAGTAGAGTGGCAGCGGTTAAACGCGTCGAAGTGGCCGCCGCGGTGATCGAAAACGCGCGCGGCGAATTTCTTCTGGCGCAACGCCCGGCCGGCAAGGTCTATGCCGGTTACTGGGAATTTCCCGGCGGCAAGGTCGAAGTCGGCGAATCGGCCGCTGACGCGCTCAAGCGCGAACTGCACGAAGAACTCGGTCTCGACATCGAGACTGCGTATCCGTGGATTACGCGCGATTATGATTACGCACATGCGGCAGTACGCCTGCGTTTCTTTCGCGTCCTCAAATGGCGCGGCGAACCGCACGGGCGCGAGCAACAACAATTCGCCTGGCAGTCGATAGGCAAGATCAATGTGGCGCCGCTGTTGCCGGCTAACGGCCCGATCCTGCGCGCGCTGGCATTGCCTCACGTCTATGCGATCAGTTGTGCAACGGAAACCGGCCATGACGCATTCCTGATAAAACTGGAGCGCGCGTTGAGCGCGGGATTGCGCCTGACTCAAGTCAGGGAAAAGGCAATGGCTGCGCACGACCTGATTGCTTTTTCCCGCGAAGTCCTCTCTCTGGCGCGGCGCTTCGACGCGCGTGTGCTGGTCAATGCAACGCCGGAACTCGCCGCCGAGTGCGGCGCCGACGGCGTGCACATGACTGCCGGCGCGTTGATGTCCTGTGCAAGCAGGCCCGCGCTGCCGTGGTGTGGCGCATCCTGCCACAATGCGGCTGAGCTCAAGCGGGCGCAGGAACTCGGTGTGGATTTTGTCGTGCTCGGCCCGGTGGCGGCGACGCCCAGCCATCCCGGAGCGCAGACGCTCGGCTGGACGCAGTTTGCCGGATTGCTGCGCGAGTGCCCGTTGCCGGTGTACGCTCTCGGTGGCATGCAATCCGCAGATATGGAACAGGCTTGGCAATGCGGCGCTCACGGTATTGCAATGTTGCGCGGCGCGTGGAATTTGTAATTCCACTGTGTGCGCACTGCGTTGTGGCTAATTCAGCGGCGGCTCCGGCGCATTCGCATCGACTTCAATATCCTCGGCCGTCTGCGCGACGGGAATCCGGTAACTCTCGTTCGCCCAGGCGCCGAGATCAATCAATCGACAGCGCTCGGAGCAGAATGGTCGAAAGCGGTTAGCCGGATCCCAGCGTGCAGGTTTGCCGCAATGCGGGCAGTTAACCACGCGTAGCGCCATTGCCGCCGCCTCAGAGATTGCAGAACGTCAATTCAAAATCGACATCGGTCTCAATAACCCGCGGGCGCTGACCGCCTTCGTGGGTGGTGAAACGGATGTTCAGCGCGTATTTGTTGGCGCTGATTTCGGGCACGCACTGATAGTCGCGCTTGAGCCGCAGGCGCAGCATCTGCGCGACGCGGCCGGCCATCATTTGCTGATAGACGCCCTGCACCGCAGTCTGACTGGAAACTTTGCCGCTTTCGCGCAAGAGGCGCAGCATGATCGCAATGCCGTCGCGTATCGGCAGGAACGGCGCCAGCCAGCCTTCAAGATCGTGACGATGCAGTTCGGCGCTCTGATGTAGCCAGTAGTGATAAGAGGGCACATCGAATTCGCAGACGCCGCCCGGAATATTGGTGCGCTGCTTGATGCTCATCAACCATTCGTTTTCGCGCAGTTCCTGGCCGATCTTGCCGGACATCTGGAACAGTCGTGATGACACGCGGTCGATCTCCCACAGAATGCTGTCGAGCGCTTCCTGCGAAATATCCGGGTTGTCGCGCAGCGCTTCGAGCGTATGTTTTTGCCGCTCGAGTTCCTGCAGCAGATCCGATTTCAGATCGGCGCGGCTGGCAACTTCAAGAATTTCGAATATGCACAACAGCGCGACATGGTGTTCCTGCGCATCGGCTTTGGCGGTGAAATGCTGAACGCGCTCGTACAAATCTTCGAGCCGCAGCAATGTGCGTATCCGCTCGCTCAACGGGTATTCGTAGCTGATCACGGCGAGTGCGGATTACCGAGAAAGTGATTAATGCGGCCAATTGTTCTACAAAACCGAAAAAAAATAAAGACTTCAGTGCGGTTTTTTAGGCTTTTCCGACATTGCGTGCCCGCTCACCTCGTTTTTGGCAAGGGCCAGATAAGCCCGATGAAGTTCGGTGGTGCGGCGGCGCAGTGTGGCCATATCGGCATCGTTAACAATGACATCGTCAGCGTGGGCCAGGCGTTCGGCACGGCCGGTCTGACTGGCCATGATGCCGCGGACGGTCTCCGCGGAGAGCTTGCTGCGCTCGCCGACGCGGGCAATCTGCTCGCTTTCGCTGCAATCGACGACCAGTATCCGTCGCATCAGATCGCGGTAGGCGCCGGTTTCGATCAGGAGAGGCACGACGAGCACGACATAGGGGGCACGCACCATGCCGACGGCGGCCTCAACTTCGGACCGTATCATCGGGTGCAGTATGGCCTCGAGTTTGCGGCGTGCGGCGGGGTCGGCAAAAACGAGGGTTCGCATACGATCGCGGTCGAGGGCCCCATCGGCACGCAGAAAATCCGCACCGAACTGGCGGCCGATTTCACGCGCACCGGCAGCGCCGGCTGCCGTCAATTGGTGTGCGATGGCATCGGTATCGATCACCGCTGCACCCTGTTCGGCGAGGATATCGGCAACGCTGCTTTTGCCGCTGCCGATCCCGCCGGTGAGAGCGATCACGAGCGGCATAAGGCTTAAAAGCTTTGCAGGTAATACTTGATGATGGCATCGCCCCAGAACATTGCGATGAGGCCGCCGAGCACCAGATAAGGGCCGAACGGAATGGGATTGCTGCGTTCGTGGCGCGCCAATGCGATCAGGCTAAGGCCGACGATTGCGCCGACAAAGGATGACAGCATGATCACCACCGGCAGCATCTTCCATCCCAGCCAAGCGCCGATCGCTGCCAGCAGCTTGAAGTCGCCGTAGCCCATACCTTCCTTGCCGGTGGCGAACTTGAAGCCCCAATAGACGATCCATAGCGACAGATAACCCGCTATCGCGCCGATAACCGCCGTTTGCAGATCGACAAACGCCGCGCCCATGTTGACCAGCAGGCCGGCCCACAGCAACGGCAGGGTAATGTCGTCGGGCAGGTAGAAGGTATCGAGGTCAATGAAGGCGAGTGCGATCATCGCCCACACAAACAGCAGTGCGGCGGCGGTGCTCCAGGTGAAGCCGAAATGCCAGGCGACAAATGCGGAGACCGCCGCGGTGAGCAGTTCAACCGCGGGATAACGCAGCGAGATCGGTGCCCTGCAGCCGGCGCATTTGCCGCGCAACACGACATAGCTGATCACCGGAATGTTTTCCATTGCAGTGATGGCATGTCCGCACGCCGGGCACTGCGAGCGCGGCACCATCAGGTTGTAGCGCGGTTCTGCCGGAGCCGGCTGACCGCCGGCCTCGGCAACTTCAGCGCGCCACTGGCGTTCCATGATTTTCGGCATCCGGTGGATGACGACATTGAGGAAACTGCCGATGGTGAGAGACAGGAACGCAACTGTTGCAACGAACAGTGCGGGGTTGCTCTGGAGGGTTTGCAGCAATGACATCAGGAAGTCAGTGGTGAGGCGTAAGGTGTGGGGCGCCGGATGGCGTTGGAGGATGCGGGGTTACGCCTCACGCCTAACCCCTCTCTCCTCACGGATTTTCAGACCGCCTGACCCATCTTGAAGATCGGCAGATACATTGCAACCACCATGCCGCCGATCAAGGTGCCGAGCACCACCATGATGATCGGTTCCATCAGGCTCGACAGCGCTTCTACCGCATCATCGACCTCGGCCTCGAAAAAGTCGGCAACCTTGCTCAACATGCCGTCGAGAGAACCGGCTTCCTCGCCGATGGCGACCATTTGCAGCACCATGTTGGGAAACAATTCGACGTTCTGCATCGAGACGACAAGACTGGAGCCGGTGGCGACTTCGCTTTGAATTTTCTTGGTCGCTATCCAATATTCGTGGTTGCCCGATGCGCCCGCTACCGAATCGAGCGCTTCGACCAGCGGAACACCGGCCGCAAACATGGTCGCAAGCGTGCGCGTCCAGCGCGCGACCGTCGCTTTGCGCACCAGATCGCCGAACACCGGCATCCGCAGCATGACTTTATCCATGATGATTTGCACGGCTTTCGAACGTTTCCATGCATAGAGAAAACCGTAGACCCCGCCGCCGACGATACTGAAAATCAAATACCAGAATTTGACGAAAAAGTCGGAAATCGCCATGACCACCAGCGTCGGCGCCGGCAGGTCGGCACCGAAATTGGCGAACACCTGTTTGAACGCCGGAATCACGAAGATCATGATGACCGCGGTGATAATGAATGCAACCGCAATAATCGCAATCGGATAAAACAGCGCAGACTTGATTTTGCCTTTGATGGCCTGCGTCTTTTCTTTATAGGTTGCAAGGCGGTCGAGCAGGCTATCGAGAATACCGGCCTGTTCGCCCGCGCCCACCAGATTGCAGAACAAGGCATCGAAATACAGCGGATGTTTCTCAAAGGCCTGCTTCAGGCTCGATCCGGTCTCGACTTCAGTCTTGACCGCCATCAGCAGTTTTTGCACCGCCGGATTGCTGTGGCCTTTGCCGACGATATCGAAGGCCTGCAGCAGCGGCACGCCGGATTTCAGCATGGTTGCCAATTGGCGCGTGAACAGCGTGATGTCCTTGTCGCTGATACTGCCACCGCTGCGCGTTGATACTTTCTTTACCTTGGTGACCTTGATGCCCTGGCGCCGCAGTTGTGCGTTGACGACGGCCTCGCCGCCGGCTTTCATTTCTCCGCGCATGGTTTTGCCCGCTTTGTCGGTGCCGGACCATGAGTAGACGAATTCCTTGACGTCTTTTTTCGCGGCTGCGGTAGCGGTGGCCATGGTGTTTCTCCGGTAGCGTTTTCAAACAGTGCGCTAACTTATTGGTTAAATTACGATTCCCGTTATCATGCCCGCGCGCGCCGGCTTTGTAAAGCGAAGTCCGTCACGGTGCGGTTCGCGCCAGCCCCGGCGGCGGATTCGAGCGCGCAAGGCTGATGGCTTTAATGATGCGGTCCTGCGTCTGCACCACATTCATGCGATGACCGGCAATCTCCAGACTGGTGCCGGGTTCGGGGATTTCCCGCAGGTGTTCGAGCACCAGACCGTTAAGGGTTTTGGGGCCGTCCAGCGGGAAGCGGTAGCCCAGTTTGCGATTGAGTTCACGCAAGAGGCTGCCACCTTCCACCAGGTAGCTGCCGTCGGGCTGCGCATGAAAGCGGCCGGGTTGCAGCGGCGAGTGTGTGGCAAATTCGCCGATCAATTCCTCGACGATGTCTTCCAGCGTCAAGAGGCCCATCAATTCGCCGTATTCGTCAACGATAAAACAGAGCCGGTCCTGGTGCTCCTGAAACTGCTGCAATTGTGTAAACAGCGGCGTGCCCGACGGCGCGAAATAGGGTTCGCGCAGAAGGCTGCGCAGCTGCACGGCGGAAATTTCATCGTCCTGGCTGATGCTGAGCGCTTTGCGCACCAGCACCACACCGATGATGTTGTCGGGCTGGCCCTCATACAGCGGCAGGCGTCGGTGATAAGCGGTGGCGATCTGTTCGCGCAATATGGCCGGCGGCGCGTCAATGTTGACGGCTTCGATCTGGCTGCGCGGCGTCATGACATCGTCGACGGTGATGCGCTCCAGATCGAACAGGTTCAACAATATGCTCTGGTGTTTTTTCGGGATGTAGTTACCGGCTTCCAGCACCAGTGTGCGCAGTTCTTCCGGTGTCATTTTGCTGTCGGCGGCATCCGCCGGTTTGAGGCGCAGTATCCACAGCAATGTCTGCACGAACAGATTGACGAACCAGACTACCGGATAGAGCACCTTCAGCAAGGGCTTCAGCACGAAGGCGATCGGCGGCGCGATGACTTCGGCATAGGCGGCGCCGACGACCTTGGGCGTGATTTCGGCGAACACGAGTATCAGGAAGGTGACGGCCAGCGTGCCCAGCGCGAGCGCGATTTCGTCGTCGCCGAACAGGCGCACGGTAATCACGCTGACGAGTACGGCTGCCGCTGCGTTGACCAGGTTATTGCCGAGCAGAATCACGCCGAGCAGGCGGTCGGTCTGCGAGAGCAGTTCGGTGGTAATGCGCGCGCCGCGATTTCCCATGCGCACTAGCGCTTTCAAGCGATAGCGGTTCAGCGCCATCATGCTGGTTTCCGCAATCGAAAAAAACCCCGACAACAGCAGCAGGATGCCGAGCGCGCTGAATTGCATCGATAACGGAATGTCTTCCATCAGTGTGGCGTGTGGCGAAAGGCGGGAGAGATGAACCGGGGAGGGCGTGACTCACGCATCGTGCGCTACGTTCTGCCCAGAATGACTTCAAGCACGAATTTGCTGCCGACGTACGCGAGCACCAGCATCAGAAACCCCGCCAGCGTCCAGCGTACGGCAATGCGGCCGCGCCAGCCGTATAGCCAACGCCCGCCCAACAGCGCGGCAAAAATCAACCACGACAGAATGCCGAAAACGGTTTTGTGATTGAAACGCATGGCCTTGCCGAACAGCTCCTCGGAATAAACAATGCCGGTTGCGAGCGTCAGTGTCAGCAACACGAATCCCGCCAAAATAATCCGGAACAGCAGCGTCTCCATGGTCAGTAAAGCGGGCAATTGTTGCAGCGCTGCGGGCAGGGCGCCGCCGTGCAAACGGTTTTCGATCACCGCCATCAGCAGCACATGCAGCGAGGCGATCGTGAACAGGCTGTAGGCGAGTAGCGCAATCATCAAATGCACTTGGAACACCGGCAATGCGGTGTTGGGCAGCGCATGCGTTGCAGGGAACAGCGCCGGCAGAAACGCACACAGCGCGGCGACGGGCATCACCAGTGCCTGCAGACCTTCGATGCGATAAAACAGATTGCCGACCCAGTAGATGGCGACCGTCAGCCAGACGATGGTTGAAATCGCATTGCCGACCCCGAGGTGAATTCCGTCGCCGGCGAGTACCGAGTTGAACAGCAGTATTGCATGCAGAATCAACGGTACCAGCACAATCACGTGCTCGAACATCAAGCGATCAGTGCGCGCCACGCGGGTTTGCGGGGGCGTGCGCCAGCGCGTATGCCAGAAGTACGCCGCAAGTGCTGCGTACAGCAGGGAGACGATCAGATAAAATATGAAACTTGATGCGTTCATCCTGTGGCAGTTTACACCAGAGGGTAGGCGACGCATCTGCGGCAAAAAACACAGGACCCAGCATGTTTGAAAATCTGACCGGCCGCCTTTCACAGGTCGTCAAAACCCTGCGCGGCGAAGCGCGGCTGACGGAAACCAATATCCAGGATGCGTTGCGCGAAGTGCGCGTCGCGCTGCTGGAAGCCGACGTTGCCTTGCCGGTGGTGCGCGATTTTATTGCGCGCATACGCGAACGCGCGCTCGGTCAGGACGTTGCCGGCAGCCTGACGCCGGGGCAGGCGCTGGTCGGCGTGGTGCATCGCGAGCTGGTGTTGTTGATGGGCGAGTCGGCGAGCGGGCTTAATCTCGCGACTACGCCGCCGGCGGTGATCCTGATGGCGGGTTTGCAGGGTTCGGGCAAAACAACCTCGAGCGGCAAGCTGGCAAAAATGCTGCGCGAGCAGTTAAAGAAAAAAGTCTTGCTGGTCAGTTGCGACGTTTACCGGCCGGCGGCGATTGAACAGTTGAAAACGCTGGCGGCGCAGGTCGAGGTCGATTTTTTTCCGTCAGAGAACGGCCAGCAGCCGGTCGATATTGCGCGTAACGCCGTTGATTTTGCGCGCAAGCACTATCACGACGTGCTGATTGTTGATACCGCGGGGCGTCTTGCAATCGACGACGCCATGATGGGCGAAATCCGCGCGCTGCACGCGGCGCTCACGCCGATCGAAACGCTGTTCGTCGTCGATGCGATGCAGGGGCAGGACGCCGTCAACGTCGCCAAAGCGTTTGCCGATGCACTGCCGCTGACCGGCGTGGTGCTGACCAAACTCGACGGCGACGCGCGCGGCGGCGCCGCATTGTCGGTGCGCCAGGTCACCGGTGCGCCGATCAAGTTTGCCGGCGTCGGTGAAAAACTCGGCGGCCTCGAAGCATTTCATCCGGAACGCATGGCTTCGCGCATTCTTGGCATGGGCGACGTGCTGTCGCTGATCGAAGATGCGCAACGTTCAGTTGATCGCGACGAGGCGGAAAAATTTGCGCGCAAGCTGAAGTCCGGCAAGGGCTTTGACCTCGAGGATTTCAAGCAGCAGGTCGCGCAGATGAAAAAAATGGGCGGTGTTGCGGCGTTGATGGACAAGTTGCCCGGGCAGCTTGCGCAAGCCGCAGGCAACGCGCAGATGGATGACCGTCAATTGCGGCGCATCGAAGGCATTATCAATGCGATGACGCCGCAGGAACGCAGCAAGCCCGATCTGCTCAAGGCGTCGCGCAAACGCCGCATCGCCGCCGGCGCCGGTGTCAGCGTGCAAGAGGTCAACCGCCTGCTTGCGCAGTTCGAGCAAACCCAGAAAATGATGAAGATGATGGCCAAGGGCGGTATGGCGAAAATGATGCGCTCGATGAAGGGCATGTTTCCCGGCATGCGGTGAGGGTGTCGCGCCGCGCCCGCTTTCTCAGATGTTTATTGTTTTATAACAATAAGATAGTTTATCCGGCGCAATGCCGGTTGCGCGCGCGCAACAAGTGGGGTTGTTCTTGCGCCCAAGTCAAAAATCAGCGTAAAATCACGCCCTTTCCGCATTTTCGGGGTCAGCAACATGGTTGTGATCAGACTTGCACGCGGCGGCGCCAAGAAGCGTCCGTTTTTTAATCTGGTAGTAGCCGATTCCAAACGCGCCCGCGACGGCCGTTTTATCGAGCGCATCGGTTTTTATAACCCGAAGGCGCCGGAAGGTCAGGAATCGTTCCGTTACCAGGCTGATCGACTGACTTACTGGCAGGGCAAGGGTGCGCAAATCAGCGACACCGCAGCGCGCCTCGTCAAACAATTCGGCGCCAAACAAGCTGCCTGACGATCTGGTCGTGATGGGGCGGGTAACTGTCCCGTTCGGTGTCAGGGGCTGGATAAAAGTCCACACCCTCACCGCAAATCCGGAAAGTCTCTGCGATTACCCGCGATGGCGTGTGGGGCGA
Source organism: Betaproteobacteria bacterium (assembly GCA_025363435.1). Lineage (GTDB taxonomy): Bacteria > Pseudomonadota > Gammaproteobacteria > Burkholderiales > SG8-41 > PALSA-1004. The sequence goes on along the minus strand of JANYDY010000097.1, from coordinate 9,292 downwards.
GACGGCAACTGGCGCGAAGTGCGTGTTCTCGACAGCAGATTGCAGGGGAGCACGCTGGTTGCGCAGCTGGAGGGCGTGGCAGACCGCGAAGCGGCTGCGGCGTTGAGAGGTTCTGATATAGCTGTGCTGCGCACCGAGTTGCCGGTAGCAGAAGCAGGCGAGTTTTACTGGACCGATTTGATCGGCCTGAATGTGGTGAGCATCGAGAATTACGAATTCGGGCGGGTTGTGCGGATTCTGCAAACCGGTGCAAATGATGTGCTGGTGGTGGCAGGTGATCAGGATAAATCGGCGGGCAGTGGCGAGACGTTGATTCCGTTTATTGCCGACGTGATCAAACAGATTGATCTGGCGGCGGGCAGGATAGTAGTGGACTGGGGCGAGGATTACTGATGCTTCAGTTCGACGTGGTAACGCTGTTTCCGCCGATGTTCGAGGCGGTAACCGAGGCTGGAATAACCGGTCGCGCGCGTGACCGCGGGATTTTCGGTCTGGTAGCGTGGAACCCGCGCGATTTTGCGCGCAACAGCTACCGCACTGTGGACGACCGGCCTTATGGTGGTGGTCCGGGCATGGTGATGATGGCGGAACCGCTGGACCGCGCAGTGGCGGCGGCGCGGCAGCGACAGGCCAGTGCGGGTGTGAAGAAACCGCGCGTGATTTATCTGTCGCCGCAGGGCCGGCTGTTGAATCACGCGCTGGTGATGGAATTGGCGGCAGAGCAGGGATTGGTTTTACTCGCCGGGCGTTACGAAGGCGTTGACGAGCGTGCAATCGCGCGCACAGTCGATGACGAAGTGTCGATCGGAGATTATGTGTTGTCGGGCGGCGAACTGGCCGCGATGGTGTTGATCGATTGCATCGTGCGGCAATTGCCCGGCGCACTGGGCGATGCGCAGTCGGCAACGCAGGAGTCGTTTGTGGCGGGGCTGCTTGATTGCCCGCAGTACACGCGGCCCGAGCAGTACGAAGGAATGGCAGTGCCGCCGGTGTTGATGTCGGGCAATCATGCCGATATAGAACGCTGGCGTTTGAAGCAGGCGTTGGGACGCACCTGGCAGCGGCGGCCGGAGTTGCTGGAACGGCGCGGTATGAGCGTGGACGAGCGCGGTTTGCTCGAAGAATTCAAGCAGGAATTGAGTGGAGTGTGAACATGGATGTGATCCAGCAGTTGGAAAACGAAGAAGTTGCGCGTCTCGCCAAGAAGATTCCGGATTTCAAGGCCGGCGATTCCGTCATAGTCAACGTCAACGTGGTCGAAGGCGACCGCAAGCGCGTGCAGGCTTTTGAGGGCGTCGTGATTGCCAAACGCAACCGCGGACTCAATTCCGCGTTTACGGTGCGCAAAGTATCTTCGGGCGAAGGCGTCGAGCGTACTTTTCAAACCTACTCGCCGCTGATCGCGTCGGTCGAGGTCAAACGCAAGGGCGACGTGCGCCGCTCCAAGCTTTATTACCTGCGCCAGCGTTCGGGCAAGGCTGCCCGCATCAAGGAACGCCTTGAGCATGTCGAGCGCGAGATCCTGCCGCCGGTCGAAGCACAGCCTCAGCCGGCTCAGGCCGAAGCCAAGTAATTGCTTTTTGGCGAGCATAAAAAAAGGCGGCGTGAGCCGCCTTTTTTATTGTGCGCCGGCGCTTTTGTTTTCGCCGCTAACGAAACTACAATAGCCGGATGCGTGCACTCCCATTTGTCTTTTTCATGCTCTTGCTGTCGGCCGGCGCCCGTGCGCAGGGCGTCGCAGACGCATTTGATATTGCGCAGCGCTTTGCCGATGCCGGCGCCTGGCAGGCGGCGCTGGCGCGCGTCGATCAGTTGCAACCCGCAGCGGTGTCGGGTCCGCGCTGGGGCGATTGGGAGCAATTGCGCTGTACTTTGATGTACCGCCTCAACCGCCATCAGGAACTGGCCAAACGCATTGCCGCATTGCCGGCGGCGGCGCCGCAAAGCGTGGCGCGTTTCTGCCTGATGCAGGGCGCGCGCGCGGCCATCGCCGTGGCGCAGGGCGGCGCGGCGCGCGATTTGTTGACGCGATTGTTGTGGCAGAACGAAACCTCGGCGGAGGAATTGCGCCAGGCGCGCCTGCTCGTCATTGAAACCTATCTTGCCGAAGACAAACCGCGCGAAGCGTATGCGCTGATGCTGCGCTATCAGCAGGATTACAAACCGGTCGATCGCGATATCGCTGCACGCTTCGTTGATGCACTGCTTGCCAGCGGCATGGATAAAGAGGCGGTCAACTGGTTTTCGCAGCTTGACGAAGCGAGTCCCGTCAAATTGCTGCTGCGCCTGCAGACGAATCTCGTAACGCCGGATGTTGCGATCGCGCAGGCGCGCGCGGGCCTCGCCAAAAGCAGCGCCGCCGTGCCGTATTGGGTCGTTCTGCAGTACGCGGCGGCGGCGACACGCAATTCGATGCTGCATGTCGAAGCGATGGAAAACCTGCTGCAGCTCGCTGCCGACAAGGTGCCCGAACGCACGGCCGCGCTGGTCGCAGAATTATGGAAAGCGTACTCGGCGGCAGCGCAGGAAATCGCCAATCAGGAACAGTTGCTGGTCGGTGACGAAGCCAACTGGTCGGATTTCGGCGCGCGTCGCGCCGGCGCCAGCCCGACGACCGGCCGCGCGTTTTTTGCCTATCTCGCCCTCAACAGCAAGGTGCGGGCAACGCGGCAGAGTGCGCAATTGCAACTGACCTACTCGCTGCAAAGCTCGAAGCTGTCGCTGACTGCAGTGCGCCTGTTTGGCGACGCGATGCGTTTCCCGACTACGCAGCTCGACCCGCAGGCGCGTTTTCTGCTGGGCAGCATGGCGGCCGAAAACAATCTGCAGGAAGCCGCCGCGCGTTTCTGGATCGGTTTGAGTGCGCCGCCGAATCTCGATGCGGAAGAATGGAATCTGCGTCTCGCACAATCGCTGGTGCGGGCGGGCGCTGCCACCGCCGGCGCCGATGCACTGCGCGCGCTGATCACCGACAAAAAAACACTGTCACCGGAATCCATGCGGCGTGCGATTGCAGTGGTGGTCGAGTTGCAGGACAGCGGCCACTACAAAACCGGCGATGACCTGTATCGTGCAATGCTGCCGCTGGCGGCGTTGCGCGAGCGGCGCGAAATACTCTACGGAATTGCGCGTATCGCCGAGGCCAACTACGATTTTCCGCGCGCCGCAGATTTTTTTCTTGAGGCGGCGTTGATGCTCGATGCGCGCGCGCCGGATGTGCTGGCGGTTAACGCGCGTATTGCCGCCGGTGCCAATCTCGGCCGCGCCGGTTACAAGGACGATGCCCGTACGCAATTCAACTGGCTGCTCAAGAACATCAAGGATCCGGAAAAGCTGGAGACCATACGCCGCGAAATGCAGAAGCTGTAAACGTTCGCGATTTGATGCGCGTGCACTCGCCGCGAGATTATCGCAAGATTGAGTTTTTCGCAGCGAGTGCGTGGCGCGCTATCCGCAAACGGCTGGCTTCGCCAGTAACGAGTTCGCGCGCCGGGTTGACGCCTGTTTCGCGGCGCGTGTAGTATCAGCCGCAGTTGTATCCCGCATATTTTCCCCGTTATACGCGGGGGATTCCACAGATTTTAATCAGGAGTTGTCATGATTCATTTCGTATTGCATGACCCCCAGGACACGGTCGCGGTGGTCGTGGTGGAGGGCGTGAAGGCCGGGCAGGATCTGACCGGCTGGATCATGGACGAAGACCGCACCATTGCGCTCAAGGCGCAGCAGGACATACCGATCGGTCACAAGCTCGCCTTGAAGGACATCAAGAACGGCGAAACCATCATCAAGTACGGTATCGACATCGGCAAATCGGTTGCCGACATCAAGGCCGGCGCGCATGCGCATGTGCACAATATAAAAACCAAGCGCTGGTAGTCCGGGCGGCGGTTCGCGAACAATTTTGGAGAAACCATGATTTCAAGCAATACGACTTTCTGGGGCTATCGCCGCGAAAACGGCCGTGTCGGCGTGCGCAATCACGTCGTTATTATTCCGGTGGACGATCTGTCCAACGCGGCCTGTGACGCGGTCGCCAACAACATCAAAGGCACGCTTGCAATTTCGCATCCGTACGGCCGCCTGCAGTTCGGCGCCGATCTCGATCTGCATTTCAGGACGCTGATCGGCGCGGGGTCCAATCCGAACGTCGCTGCCGTGGTGGTGATCGGCATCGAAGACCAGTGGACGCAGGACATCGTCAAGGCGATCGCCAAAACCGGCAAACCGGTAACGGGTTTCGGCATCGAACAACACGGCGATCACGACACCATCATGCGCGCGTCGAAAGTCGCCAAGGAATATGTGCAATGGGCCTCCGAGCTGCAGCGCGTCGAATGTCCGATCAGCGACCTGTGGGTGTCGACCAAATGCGGTGAGTCGGATACGACCTCGGGCTGCGGTTCCAATCCGACCGTCGGCAATGCTTTCGACAAACTCGAGCCGCTCGGCGTCACCATGGTGTTCGGCGAAACCACCGAAATCACCGGTGGCGAGAAAATCGTCGCGGCGCGTTGTGCGACGCCTGAAGTTGCCAAGGAATTCATGCGCATGTTCGATCGTTATCAGGAAGTGATCGAACGCCACAAGACCAGCGACCTCTCCGATTCGCAGCCGACCAAGGGCAATATCGTCGGCGGCCTCACCACCATCGAAGAAAAAGCGCTCGGCAACATCCAGAAAATCGGCAAGAAATGCAAGGTCGTCGGTTGTCTCGACAAGGCTGAAACGCCGACCAAACCCGGGTTGTGGTTCATGGACTCGTCGTCGGCTGCTGCCGAGATGGTGACGCTGTGCGCCGCCTCCGGCTACGTAGTGCATTTTTTCCCGACCGGCCAGGGCAATGTCATCGGCAATCCGATCCTGCCGGTTATTAAACTGTGCGCCAATCCGCGCACCGTACGCACGATGTCGGAGCATATCGATCACGATTGCTCAGGTCTCTTGCAGCGCGAGAAAAATCTCGATCAGACCGGCGACGAACTGCTCGAAGTCATGCTGCGCACCTGTAACGGGCGTCTCACTGCGGCCGAAGCGCTCGGTCATCGCGAATTTGTCATGACGCGGTTGTACGAAAGCGCGTAGTGAGCGTGGAGTAAGGGGTAGGGAGTGAGCAACGAAAAGCCGGCGGCGACGGGCGCGGGGTCAGGCGCCTCTCGCGCCGCACTGAATGTGCGCGTCTGGCGCGGCGCCGGCGAAGGCAGTTTCCAGACCTACGAAGTGCCGCGGCAGGAAAGTCAAACCGTGCTCGACGTCGTCACGCATATCCAGCGCGTGATCGATCCCTCGTTGTCCTATCGCTTCGCCTGCCGCGTCGGCGTCTGCGGTTCCTGCGCGATGAACGTCAACGGCAAGGCACGCTGGACCTGCCGCACCCACGTCGAGAAAGTTGCCGCTGACGGCAATCTGGAAATCGCGCCGCTGTCCAACCTGCCGGTGATTAAGGATCTGGTCACCGATATGAAAGAATTTTTCGACAAGTGGGCGCGCGCGCGGGGGCGCTTCGCCGGGGCGCGCACGCGCGACGACGATTTCGCCCGTGTGATGCCGGATTCACCGCAACGCCGCAACGTCGATGCCGGCATCGAATGCATCGGCTGCGGCGCCTGTTACAGCGCCTGCGACGTGGTGCAATCGAATCCCGCGTATCTGGGACCCGCGGCGCTCAACCGCGCGTGGACATTGCATAACGACGTGCGCGACGTCATGCGCGTCGAAAGACTTGCCAGCGTGGCCGGCGACGCCGGCTGCCACGCCTGCCATACCCACACGAGTTGCAGCGAACGCTGTCCGAAGCAGATTTCGCCCACGCTAGGCATCGCCGGCCTCAAGCGCGCCGCTGCGGTGGCTGCGCTGAGCGGGGAAATTTGAGCGTCCGCGCGCAAACGCTGATCTGGCTGGCGCAGCGCGCGAGTGCCGCCGTGCTTGCATTGTGCGTGATGGTGCATCTGGCGACCATGATTTATGCCGTGAAGAGCGGCCTTTCCGCGGCGGAAATTCTCGGCCGCACGCGCGGCAATTACGCCTGGTTCGGGTTTTATGCGTTGTTCGTGTTGGCGGTTGCCGTGCACGCACCGATCGGTCTGCGCACCGTTATTGCCGAATCGTTCGGCTGGCGCGGCACGGTTCTCGATGCATTGACAGTCGCCACCGGCATCGCGCTTGCACTCTGGGGTATGCGCGCGGTGCTGGGCGTTTTTGTGTGAGAGACCGCGTGAAAAACGATTTTCGCGCGCGCATTCACCCGGCATGGTGGGCGTTTGCGCTGCATCGCGCGAGCGGCGTGTTGCTGGCGCTGTTTCTGCCGGCACATTTCTGGTTGCTTGGGCACGCGCTGCAGAGTGCTGCCGCGCTTGACGATGTTTTACAATGGACTGCGCTGCCCGTCGTGAAATTTGCCGAAACCGGGTTGGTGCTGCTGCTCGCTGCGCACATGACCGGCGGCATCCGCCTGCTGATGATCGAGTTTCTGCCGTGGCGCGAATGGCAGAAGACGCTGCTGGCGCTTGCCGCCGGCGCCAGCGTTGCGATCGGACTCGCGTTCGCGCTTAACGTGTTTTGACGCTGTTAAACTGGTTTGCATCCAATAGTGAGGGCCGTATGCGCAAAATAATATTGCCGGCACTGATATTGATTTTCGCGCCTGCACTGGCAGCGGCGCAGAACTATCCATCCAAACCGGTGCGTGTCATCGTGCCGTTTGTGGCCGGCGGCGCTGCCGATATCGTTACCCGTGTCGTCAGCCAGAAACTCGGCGAAATCTGGAACCAGCAGGTGATTGTCGATAACCGCGCCGGCGCCGGCGGCAATATCGGTGGCGAGCTGGCTGCCCGCGCGATCCCCGATGGTTACACACTGTTCATGACCACCGGTTCCATCGTTACCGCCAATCAGCACATTTACAAAAAGATGCCGTTTGATCCGGCCAAAGATCTGATCGCCATTACCAACGTCGCCAGCGGTCCACAGGTGCTGGTGGTGACGCCGAGTTTTCCGCCGAAGACGGTCAAGGAATTTATCGCGCTGGCGAAAGCGCGGCCGCACGATATTACCTACGGCTCTGCCGGCTTCAGCACGCAAACCCACCTCGCGGCAGAAAATTTTATTGCAGCGACCAACATCGACGTCATTCACATTCCCTATAAGGGCGAAGCGCCGGCGATTGCTGACGTGATGGGTGGGCAGGTGCAATTTGCCACCGCCAATATGGCGGCGGCGATCAACTTCGTGCAACAGCGCAAATTGCGCGCGCTCGGCGTCACCAGCCTGAAGCGTTCGCCGCAGTTGCCCGATGTGCCGGCGATTGCCGAAACGCTCCCCGGTTTCGAAAACATCGGCTGGTTCGGTTTGATGGCGGCAACCGGCACACCGCGCGAAATTGTCGAGAAAATTTATCGCGATACCGCAAAAGCGCTGGAAGCCCCCGACACCAAAAGCCGCTTCGAAGGGCTGGGCATGTCGCCGGTCGGCAGTAACCCTGTTGATTTTGCCAAAGCGATACGCGAAGAAACCGAGCGCTGGGCGAGAATTGTGCGCGACCGCAAGCTGACCGTGGAGTAGGTGCGCGAGCATGAAGATTGATTTGAAACAGGTCGAGGACGCAAGCAAGGATCTCTACATCCGCGCACTCAAACTGCTGCCGCCTGACATCAAGCAGGGTTTCAGCCGGCTCGACAAGGCCGAGACCGATGCTACCGGCAAGTCGGTGCTTGGTACCATGATCCGCAACATCGCAGTCGCCGAGGCGACCGATAACCTGCTGTGCCAGGACACCGGTATCCCGATCTATAACGTCGTGATTGGCGCCGGCATCGAGTTCGACGGCTTTGCTCTGAAGCAGGCCATCGTCAAGGGTTGCGAGCGCGCAACCAAAGAGTATCCGTTCCGTTCTTCGGTCGTGCATCCGGTGACGCGCCAGAACGCGCAGACTTCGTGCGGGCGTTCCATTCCGGTGATCAACATCGAATTCAGCGATGCGCTTGAAACATTGTCGATCGAGATGATTCCGAAGGGCAGCGGCTCGGAAAACAATTCGTGGCTGAAAATGGCGATTCCCGCTGATGGTATCGATGCGATCAAAACGTTTGTCGTCGATTGCGTGCTGGATGCCGGCGGTAAAACCTGCCCGCCGACCATCGTCGGCGTCGGCGTCGGCGGCACTGCGGATTTGTGCGTGCATCTGTCAAAAGTGGCGGCAACGCGTGCGCTTGGCACACATTGCGACGATCCCGAAGGTGCGAAGCTTGAAGCCGAGTTGTCGGCGGTGGTCAATCAACTCGGCGTTGGTGCGCAGGGGCTGGGCGGCGATTCGACCTCCTTCGCCGTGCATGTCGAAACCGCGGCGACGCACATCACGCTCAATCCGGTGGCGGTCAACATGCAATGTCATTCGGCGCGGCGCGCGCGCGCGACGTTCACGCCGGCCGGCGTGGCATTCGGGTTCTGAACATGGCGCATTACATTTTCAACATGCCGGTCAGCGAAGCAGAAGTGCGCGCGCTGAAGGTCAACGACACCGTGACTTTGCAGGGCACGCTGTTCGGCATACGCGACGCCACCTATATTCATATGTTCGACCGCGGCCGCACGACGCATTTCGACATGCGCGGCCATGCAGTGATCCACACTGCGCCCAATGTGAAGTGGACCGGTGAAACCGAAGCCAACCCTTCCGGCTATGCGTCGGTGTGCGTTGGTACTACGACCAGCGCACGCATGGAACGTTTCACGCGGCCGCTGATGGAGCAGTACGGCGTGCGCATCACGATCGGCAAGGGTGGTTTGTTTGCGGCGTCGCAGGCGGCATTCAAGGACATCGGCGGCGTTTATCTGGCGATCATCGGTGGTGCCGCGGCGCTGGAGACGACCTGGATCGAGAGCATCGAAGACGTTGACCTCGACGATCTGAATCCGGAATCGTTGTGGAAATTCCGTGTCAGGGATTTCGGCCCGCTGCTGGTGGCGATGGACAGTCACGGCGGCAATCTCTACACCGAGGTCAACAAGGCCGCGCGCGACAAACGCGCCGGTGTGCTGGCATCACTGGGTGTCAAATCCTAAATGACATGCGCCGCAGTTGTTACGGCGCCTGTCTCTAAAATCCTATGCGAAGAATCAAAACCGATATTCTGATCCTCGGCTCCGGTGGCGCTGGTTTGTTTGCTGCGTTGCACGCGCATCAGGCCAATCCCAAGTTGTCGATCACGGTGGCGGTAAAAGGCCTGCTCGGCAAATGCGGTTGTACGCGCATGGTGCAGGGCGGTTACAACGTCGCGCTCGCCGAAGCCGATTC
>JANYDY010000089.1 GCA_025363435.1 Betaproteobacteria bacterium | reverse complement strand
GAACGTCTGCCAGCCGCTGGCGCCGAGCACAATGGCGGCCTCCTCCTCTTCCCTGCCCTGCGCTTCCATCAGCGGAATCAATTCGCGCGCGACAAACGGAAAAGTGACAAAGATGGTCGCCAGCACAATGCCCGGCACGGCGAAAATGATTTTGGTGTCGTGATCCGACAACCAGTGGCCGAACCAGCCCTGCAAGCCAAAAATCAGTACGTAGATCAACCCGGAAATCACCGGCGACACCGAGAACGGCAGGTCGATCAGCGTGATAAGCAGACTCTTGCCGCGGAAATCGAACTTCGCAATCGCCCACGCTGCGGCAACACCAAACACGAGATTCAACGGCACCGCGATGCCCGCCGCCAGCAAAGTTAGCTTAATCGCCGACACCGCATCGGGCTCGGTGATGGCCGCGAGATAAGCCTCCCAGCCCTTGTGCAGTGCGCCGGCAAATACCGCGGCCAGCGGCACCAGCAGGAACAACAGCAAAAACACAAAAGCGATTGCGATCAACGCTGTGCGCACCCATGCCGGTTCGCTGCACGCAGCGCGCCGCTTCGCCGGCTCAGGTGTCAGGCCGATAAACGCTTCCGGCACCCAGACATCGTCCCAAATCAGGTCGTAGCGTTGTGTTTGCGCGTGAGCCATTGGAAATAGTTGATCAGCAGTAATAGTGCAAATGAAGCGAGCAGCATGACCACCGCCACCGCAGTAGCGCCGGTGTAGTCGTATTGCTCGAGCTTGGTGATGATAATGAGCGGCGTGATTTCTGAAATCATCGGCATGTTGCCGGCGATAAAAACCACCGAGCCGTATTCTCCGACCGCGCGCGCGAACGCCAGTGCAAAGCCGGTCAGCAGCGCCGGCAACAGCGTTGGAAAAAGAACGCGACGAAAAATCTGCCAGCGACCGGCGCCGAGCGTCGCCGCCGCTTCTTCGAGTTCACGTTCGAGATCTTCGAGCACCGGCTGCACGGTGCGCACGACAAACGGCAAACCGATGAACACCAGTGCGACCAGCACGCCGAGCGGCGTAAAAGCAACCTTGATGCCGGCAAGCTCGAAGTAGCGACCAAGCCAGCCGTTCGGCGCATAAATCGCCGTCAGCGCAATGCCGGCGACTGCGGTCGGCAATGCGAATGGCAGATCGACCAGTGCATCGACGATACGTTTGCCCGGAAACCGGTAACGCACCAATACCCAGGCCACCACCAGCCCAAACACGGCGTTGATAGCCGCAGCAAGAAACGACGCGCCGAAAGTCAGTTGGTATGACGCAACCACGCGCGGCGCAGTGACAATGTTCCAGAACTGCTCCCAGCTCAGCGTCGCGGTTTTGATGAATGCGGCCGACAGCGGAATCAGCACAATCACACTGAGGTACGTCAGGGTGACGCCCAGCGCGATGCCAAAACCCGGCAGCACGCTGTGGCGGCGCAGAACGAAGGTGCTCATGCTGATGCTTTCACAAACACTTTTATTTGACGCCGGGCTGGTAAATCTGGTCGAAAGCACCGCCGTCGGCGAAATGCTTTTTCTGCGCCTTCGCCCAACCGCCGAATGTTTCGTCTATCGTAAACAGACTGATCTTCGGAAAGTTGTTCACGTATTTCGCAGCAATCTTTGCATTACGCGGACGGTAAAAATTCTTTGCCGCGATGTCCTGGCCTTCGTCGCTGTAGAGATATTCGAGGTAGGCCTGCGCGATTTTTCGCGTGCCGCGTTTATCGACCACTTTATCGACGATGCTGACCGGCGGTTCGGCCAGTATGCTGATTAACGGATAAACGATATCGAATTTTTCCGCGCCGAATTCCTTCAGCGCCAGATGCGCTTCGTTCTCCCACGCCAGCAGCACGTCACCGATGCCGCGCTCGGCAAAAGTCACCGTCGAACCGCGTGCGCCCGAATCCAGTACCGGCACATTTTTATAGAGCGCGGTGACGAACGCTTTAGCCTTCGCTTCGTCGTTGCCGTTTTTCTTCAGCGCATAACCCCATGCCGCCAGATAACCCCAGCGCGCACCGCCGGACGTTTTCGGATTCGCTGTGATGACCGAGATGCCGGGTTTGACCAGATCGCCCCAGTCCTTGACGGCCTTCGGGTTGCCCTTGCGCACCAGAAAAATATAGGTCGAGGTGTACGGTGTGCTGTTGTTGGGCAAACGCTTCTGCCAATCGGCCGGCAGCAATTTGGCCTTATCGGCGATTTCGTCGATATCGTAAGCAAGCGCCAGCGTCACAACAGCGGCCTCAAGACCATCGATGACCTTGCGGCCCTGACCGCCGGAGCCGCCGTGCGACGCTTTGATATCGACTTTCTCGCCGTTCTTCGCCTGCCAGTTCTTCGCGAATGCGGCGTTGAACTCCTGATACAACTCGCGCGTCGGGTCGTAAGAAACATTCAATATGCTGATCTGGGCATGCGCAATTGAAGTCAGAAAAATTGCGCTGATCGTGATGAAACGTATTAAATAATCTGCTTTCACTTTGTCTTCCTTGTATTCATTCCGCGGATCGTTTTTTGGTTTGTTGTCCGCGCTGCCTGTCCTCCTTGCTTTCAAGTCATCGCATTTCGAAGTAATAACATCAGCTCATATCATTCTCATTTAAAAGCACTTATGGTTATATATCAGACAAAAAAAATCGCGGGTTCGCCTGATGGCTAGGCTGCGGCAACGGCGGGCTGAATCATGCCGGCCGCCACGGTCACATTGTCAGCCGGATCAATCACGATAAACGCGCCGGTTGCGCGGTTGTCTGCGTAGCTGTCGCATATCAGCGGTTGATGAAGTCGTATGCCGACGCTGGCAATATCATTCATGTTTAAAGTCTGCGCGCCCGCACGCGGCTCGAGCAGGTTGATATCGATCGTATGATGGATAGTCGCAATCTCCGCTTTCACTGTGCGCGTCGTGTGCTTGATCAGGTACGGACGGCGGCGATCAAGCGGGCGCGCATGCAGCCAGCAGAGTGTCGCCTCGATGCGTTTTTCGACCCGCGGTGGAGCGCTTGCACCGGCCGGCGCGTGCACAATCATGTCACCGCGCGAAATGTCGATTTCGTCTTCGAGTTCGAGCGTCACCGACAATGGTGTAGCCGCCTCTGCCAGTTCGCCGTCGAGCGTGCGGATGGTGGCGACTTTCGTTGTCATGCCGGATGGTAGAACGGTAATCGCGTCGCCTGCCTTTACCGTGCCCGACTCGATGCGGCCGAGATAACCGCGCCGCATACGCCCCTGCGAAAAATCAGGCCATGCCAAAAGCTGTACGGGAAATCTGAAAGCATCACGCTCTCTATCGCCGGCGACATCGACCGTTTCAAGCAATTCGAGGAGCGTCGGCCCGCGATACCAGGCCAGCCGCTCGCCGCGCGCCACCACCATATCGCCATGCAAGGCCGACAACGGCACAAAGTGGATATCCCGTGCGCCGAGGCCTTGCGCAAAAGCGTTAAAGTCGGCGCGGATTTTTTCAAAAATGTCCTGCGAAAAATCGACCAGATCCATTTTGTTCACAGCGACCACCAGGTGCCGCACGCCGAGCAGGTGCGCAAGATAGGCATGGCGCTTCGATTGCGTCAGCACGCCCTTGCGCGCATCAATCAGCACAATAGCGAGATCGGCCGTGCTCGCACCGGTGACCATGTTTCGCGTGTACTGCTCGTGGCCCGGTGTGTCGGCGATGATGAATTTGCGCTGCGGCGTCGAAAAATAGCGATAAGCAACGTCGATGGTAATGCCCTGCTCGCGCTCGGCAATCAGACCGTCGGTGAGCAGGGAAAAATCGATGTCGTCCTGGCCGCGTTTTTTCGAAGTCTTTTCCAGCGCATTCAACTGGTCTTCGAAAATCGATTTCGAGTCGTAAAGCAGACGCCCGATCAGCGTGCTCTTGCCGTCGTCGACGCTGCCGGCGGCGGCGAAACGCAGGAGGTCCTGCTCTATCACGGCACTGTGCTCAAGCAGTTTCATCAGAAATATCCCTCCTTCTTGCGCAACTCCATCGACGCATCCGAGGTCTGGTCATCCATGCGCGTTGCACCGCGCTCGGTAATTCGTGTGGCAGCAGTTTCCGCAATGATCTGCTCAACGGTTTGCGCCACCGATTCAACCGGGCAGGTGCAGGTCATGTCGCCGACGGTACGAAAGCGCACTGACAGTGTTTCCACCTTGTCACCGGCCCGCGGTTGCGCAAGTTCCGACACCGGCAGCAATCCGCCGGGACGGCGGATTACCTCACGCGTGTGCGCAAAGTAGATCGACGGCACCGCCAGCCGCTCACGCGCGATGTACTGCCAGATATCGAGTTCGGTCCAGTTGCTGATCGGAAAAACACGGATGTTTTCACCGGATTGCACGCGCGCGTTGTAAATATCCCAGAGCTCGGGGCGCTGATTCTTCGGATCCCATTGGCCGAAAGTGTCGCGAAACGAAAAAATGCGTTCCTTGGCACGCGCTTTTTCCTCGTCGCGCCGCGCGCCGCCGATGCAGGCGTCGAAGCGGTGTTCATTTATTGCATCCAGCAGCGTCACGCTTTGCAGCGCATTGCGGCCCTGTCCCGCGCGCTCGACCACACGCCCCTGTGCGATCGAGTCTTCAACACTGCTGACAAGCAGGCGCTCGCCCAACTCCTGCGCGCGCGCATCACGAAATGCAATGACTTCCGGAAAATTATGTCCGGTATCGATATGCAGCAGCGGAAACGGAAATGCGCCGGGACGAAACGCTTTTTCAGCAAGCCGCAGCA
>JANYDY010000088.1 GCA_025363435.1 Betaproteobacteria bacterium | reverse complement strand
CCGATTCAGGAAAACACGAGCGGAGAATCTGTAGTGAAAAAACCAGGCTTGCAGCGCAAGGACATCGGTCTCGCCATCATCGGCGCGGGCCGCATTGGCACGATGCGCGCGAAACTTGCCGCATCGCATGCCGCGGTGCGTTTCAGCGGCATCGCCGATACCAATGAAGCCGCCGCAAAAAAACTTGCTGCAAATTCCGGCGCCTCAATCGCCTGCACCGACAGTCTCGAAATTATTTCCAATCCGGCAATCAACACGGTGATCGTCGCCACCGGTGAGCACCAGCATGTCGAGCCGGTTTTGCAGGCGCTGGCGCAGGGCAAACATGTACTGGTCGAAAAGCCGATTGCATTGAGGCTTGAAGATGCCGACAAGCTGATCGCGGCGGCGGCGCAAAGCAGCGGCAGCCTGCATGTCGGTTACAGCCGCCGTTTCAAGCGGCGTTATCTGACGGTGAAAGAGCAGATCTCGCTGGGGCGTCTCGGCAGTGTGTCCGGCCTGTCGGCCCGCATCTACAATTCGCGCGCCCAGGTGTTCCAGATGTTGAAGCGCGATCCGCATGCGACGCCGGTGGTTGATTCGCTGACCTACTTTGTCGATCTGCTCGGCTGGTATGTGCCGGACAATCCGGTGATCGAAGTGTGGGCGCGCGGCAAGGGCGGCACCATCCGCAAGGCCGGTTTTAATTGCGACGACGTGACCTATGCGGTGCTGACACTGGCCGACGGCGCGCTGGTGAATTTCAGCGTGAGCTTCGCGCTGCCCGACAAATATCCGTCGCTCGGGTATTGCGCACGTATCGAGGTCATCGGCACCGAAGGCGTGTTGATGATAGACGACGATCATCTCGACCAGATCATGTACACCGAACGCGGCATTCCGCATATCTATGTGCCGGATCTGACGGTGAACATGGCTTTCCTGAGCAGCTCGGCGCCCGGCGACTGGGTGGGCGGCGATTTCTGGGGCCCGCTGGCGAGCGAGACGCGCAACTGGCTTGATCATGTCGCAACCGGGCGGCCGTGCACACTGGCAACGCCGCGCGAAGCACGCAGCAATCTGGCGATTACGCTGGCGATTGAGGAAGCGGTTGCTTGCGGGAAAACCGTGCGCTTGAGCGAGACTGCTGCCGCGCGCTGATACGCATTAGTGCATTGGGTCCGCAGGTGCTTCCTGCCCCCACACTAACCCTCCCCCGTTTCACGGGGGAGGGGACAAAACAATCGAGAAATATTGAGCCGATGCTCTTCATCTCCCTCCCGCGCGCGCGGGGGAGGGTTGGGGTGGGGGCGCTCGGGAGTAGCTTATGCACAAACAGTCGTAAAATAGCGCATAACATTGAAAGTCTGGAGAACCCCATGAAGAAACTTATTGGCAGCGCGATATTCGGCGCGCTTGCAGTCGCTGCGGTTGCCGCAGTAAGTGCAGCCGATGCGCCGTATCCGACCAAAGCCGTGCGCATGATCGTGCCGTTTGCGCCCGGCGGCCCGACCGATGTGATCGCGCGTGTGGTCGCGGCGAAACTCTCGGAATTGTGGAGCCATCAGGTCGTCGTCGATAACCGCGCCGGAGCCGGCGGTAACATCGGCATGGGGCTGGTCGCTGATGCGCCGGCCGACGGTTATACCGTCGCGGTGGTGAGCTCGAGTTTTGTCGTCAACCCGGGCCTGTATGCGAAGATTCCGTACGATCCGTACAAGAGCTTTGTGCCGGTTTCCAATATGGCGGCTTCGCCGAATGTCTATACCGCGCATCCGACGGTCGCTGCGAAGACAATGCCGGAATTGATCAAACTGATCCAGGCAAACCCGAAAAAGTACGCGTTCGCCACACCCGGCATCGGCACCACGCCCGATCTGGCGGCGAGTCTGTTGAAAGTCACTGCGACGCTGGACGTCACCACGGTGCCCTATGCCGGCGCCGGCCCGGCGATCACTGCGGTGATCGGCAACCAGGTGGCGCTGGGATGCACGGCCTTGCCGCCGACTACGCCGCATATTCTGGGCGGACGCTTGCGCGCACTCGCGGTCACCAGCGCGAAACGCTCATCGACGCTGCCGGACGTACCGACCATGGCGGAAGCGGGATTTGCCGGGCAGGAAAGCGACACGCTGCAAGGCGTGCTGGTGCCTGCAGGCACGCCGAAAGCGATCGTGCAGCGCATGCAGAGCGACATTGCCAAAGTCCTTGCGCAGCCCGAAGTCCGGGATCGCGTCGTCGGGCTTGGTTTCGACATCATCGCCAGCACGCCCGAGCAATTCACCGCGCAAATCAAAAACGAAGTCGCCAAGTGGTCAAGGGTGATCAAGTCGGCAGGTATCAAGGTCGAGTAAATAAGGCAGTCAGGCGTGAGGAGTAAAGCGTGAGAATTACCGCAATACGTGAAGTTGCAGTGCCGATCAATTCGACCATCAGTAACGCGGTTTTTGATTTTTCCGAAATGACGACCTCGGTCGTTGCGGTGATCACCGACGTGATTCGCGACGGCAAACCGGTCGCCGGCTTTGCTTTCAACTCGACGGGGCGTTACGCCTGCGGTGCGCAGATGCGCGATCGTTTCATTCCGCGCATCATGAAAGCCAAACCCGAATCGCTGCTGAATGATGCCGGCGACAATTTCGAGCCGGCAAAAATACTTGCCGCGATGATGCAGCGTGAAAAGCCCGGCGGGCATACTGAACGTTCAGTGGCGATCGGTACGATTGAAGTCGCCTGCTGGGATGCGGTGGCGAAAATCGCCGGCAAGCCGCTGCACGCGGTGCTCGCCGAAAAATTCAGCGACGGCAAAATACTCGACAAGGTGCAGTGCTACGTCGGCGGCGGCTGGTACTCGCCGGGCAAGGGCATCAAGGAACTCGAAGACGAAATCCGCGCGCGGCTCGACGAGGGCTACACGACCATGAAAATCAAGGTCGGCGGCATGGCGATAGCCGATGACGTCAAACGCGTCGAAGCCGGCATCAGGATTGTCGGCTCGAGCGACCGTCTCGCGGTCGATGCCAACGCCGGTTTTAATCGCGCGCGCTCTTTGCAATATGCGCAGGCGCTGAAACCCTTCGAGCTGCGCTGGTTCGAAGAACCGACTGATCCGCTTGATTACGCCCTGCTGGCAGACTTTGCGTCGATTTACGATTCGCCGATCGGTACCGGCGAGAACCTGTTCTCAACCGGCGATATCGAAAACCTGGTGCGCTTCGGCGGCATGCGCGAAGACCGCGACATCATCCAGATCGACGTGCCGCAGTCATACGGCATTGCGCAGTTCGCGCGCACCCTCGACATGCTGAAGCACCACAAATGGCAGCGCACTTCAATTTTTCCGCACGGCGGCAACCAGATGACGCTGCATATCGTCGGCGGTTTCGGCCTCGGCGGCTGCGAGGCCTATCCGGATGTGTTCGGCGTGTTCGCCGGTTTTGCTGACGAAGCGAAAGTGGAGAACGGCTGGTTGAAACTGCCGCAGCGTCCCGGTATTGGTTTCGAAGCGCAGAACGCGCTTTATGCAGTGATGAAGGATCTCGTTAAGTAATTTGTCCCACGGCATTTACTCCGTAACGATGCCGCGCAATCCCGCCCGCGCAACAGCGCGCATGACCTGACCGCTGGCTTTTGTATCGATCAGGAACTCGCGCAGGTAAGTCATGCCGGCCGCGCGTCCCGGCGGGATGGCGAGTGCGATGCGTTCCACCCCCCAGCAGCCGTCAAGCACGCGTGTATTCGGCATGCGATCGGCCATTTCGAACAGAATGGCCTTATTGGTGGCGTAAACGTCGATTTCCTTGTGCGCGAGCATGCTGATTGCGTTTTCGATTGTCTTCGCGGTTACCAGCGCGGCGCATTTCAATTTCTGCGGCAGCACGTTGTACGATGTGCCGCCTTCAGTGACGCCGATGCGCATGCCGGGCCGATCAACATCGGCCATCTCTTGCAGCGGCGAACCGGCAGCGACCAGATAACCGCATTCCACCACCAGCAGCGGCGGTGACCAGTCGTGATCGTGAATACGCGCCGGCGTTGCATTCGAGAGCGCGATGTCGATGCGTTCTGCCTTGAGCGCGGCGAGGATCTCCGCCATGCGCGGGAACTCAAGCTGTTCGTAAGGGATACCGAGTTGCGCGGCGAGTGCCTTGCCCACTTCGACCGTGACACCTTTGGTTTCACCGGTGGCGGCATCGCGCAGCAGCGAAAACGGGCTGCCGGGATATACGCCGACGCGCAGCCTGCCCGTCGGCGCAAGTGCCTGCACGGCTTCAGGCGCGGGCACGGCATTCATGCCGGAATGCCGTGCGCTTCAATCATTTGACGTTCTTCGCCACCCACCCGCCGAGCATCGCCGCAATATCCAGATTGTTTTTCTCGAGCATCATCATGTGGCCGTTGCCATTGATGCCGATCGCGGGCAAACGCACGAAGCTGTGTTTGACGCCGGCTTGTTCCAGGAATTTCGAGGTGCAGTGATCGTACGGTGCGTGGTATGACGCTTCGCTGACGACAATGAGGATGGGCGTTTTTTTCAGATTCACCAACTGGCGCGCCGGCGCTTCGGGCAGCCAGCAGCGCACCAGGCCTTCTGCGTCGGCTTTGTCCTGCCGCGTCATCGCGAGGTCTTTCGGTTCCGTCGCCGGCGGATCGAAGGTGAGCGGCATGCGCGTAATGCCCCAGCCGCGGCCGAGCGGGCCGTCTTTGTACCAATCGGGCGCGCCGAGGATGGTGTTTTCATAAAACGGCGGGCCGTTCGGTTCGATGGCAAGCACCGCCTTGACGAGATTTGGCCGCAGGTCGGCGACCTGCCAGCCGAAGGGGCCTGATTGCGAATGCGTGAGCACTATCGACGGGCCGATTTTGTCGAGCAGCGCGGCGCCGGCATTGCGGTTCAAGTCTTCGATCATGGTCAGATTAACCATGTCTTCGACCTGCGAAGCGAAGAACTGATCGAATATCGGATCGCCGGCGACACCCTTGCCCGGCCATTGCGTATGGAACTTCGACTGCGGATAGAGGTTGGCCAGTTCCGGCGCAGTGAAGCGTTCGGACATGGCTTTCGCGTTGGGGCGGCGTGTCGGGCCGTAGGTGTCGGTGAAATAACCAGAACGCGCGCGCGCCGGCTGATCGACCACGTACACCGCGTAACCCTGGCGCAGAAAATAATCGGCCCAGCCCGGGCGCCCGTCGGGTGTGCCGAGGAAGTTGGTGCCGGTCTGACCGCCGCCGTGCCACATGATGATCGGATATTTTTGTTTGCGCAGTTGCGGGATTTGATACTGCACGAACATCTGGCCGACCATGATCTGGCCGTCTTTTGATGTCGCGTACTGACCGTTGACGAAGAAGTAACCCTGCTTGGCAATCAACACCGGGCCGCTCAATTTGACCGGCGCCGGTTTCGCTGCAGCTTTGGCAACTTTCGGCATCTTGGAGACACTCAGATCGGCGAGGCTTTTGGCAGCTTCCGCGCCATATGTCGCGGGCATTGCAAGGACGGCGGCGAGCAAAGTGACAACGGACAGTGTTTGAGTGCGGTGATTACGCATGGTGTTCTCCCCCGAAAATGCGCGTGGCGATGTGGTGCCGATTTCTATATGATGGATTCTAGCGCGAAACATCCACAATAGCCGCGCCGTAATCAGGGGGAAAACCATGAAAACGCGCAAGCTGCCGGCGCCGGCCGGCGATCCGTCGGACCGTCGCAATTTTCTCAAACACGGCATCGTCTCGGCAGGCGCGGTCGCCGTTGGTGCGGCGACTGCAAAAGCGCACGCGGCTGATCCGATCGGCAAAGATTTCCCTGCATTTTCGGTAACGCCGGGCGCGCCGTTTCGCGGTTACGGCCAGCCTTCCAGACATGAAGAGAAAGTGCTGCGCGCGCTGACGCCGGGTTATGGTGCGATTGCTCCGGGTACCGGCAGTTCGCGTACGCCGCTGCAAACGCTCAATGGCGCGCTGACGCCGAGCGGCCTGCATTTCGAACGCCATCACAACGGCGTGCCGGACATTGATCCGGCGCAGCACAAGTTGCTGATACACGGGTTGGTGAAAAAGCCGCTGGTGTTTACAGAGGCCGCGCTGCTGCGTTACCCGATGGTGTCGCGTACTGCGTTTGTCGAATGCGCGGGCAATAGCGGGGCCAACACGCTGCCGGCTGCGCCGCAGGCAAATTGCGGCGCGATACACGGTTTGTTGTCGGGCAGTGAATGGACCGGTGTTTCATTGTCGCTGCTGCTGGATGAAGCCGGCGTGGAACCCGGTGCGAAATGGTTTCTTGCAGAAGGTGCGGATTCCGCAGCGATGAGCCGCAGCATGCTGCTCGACAAGGCCTATGACGATGCCATCGTCGCGCTGTATCAGAACGGCGAACGCATCCGTCCCGAGCAGGGTTATCCGATGCGGCTTCTGGTGCCCGGCTATCAAGGCAATCTCAACGTCAAATGGCTGCGCCGCCTCGAACTTACCGAAGGCCCGACGCATACCAAGGACGAAACGTCGAAGTACAGCATGCTGATGCGCGACGGCAAGGCGCGCCAGTTCATGTTCGAACTCGGCGTGAAGTCGGTGATCACCCGGCCTTCGGGTGGTCTGGGCATGCCGGGTGCGGGGCTCTACGAAATTTCGGGGCTGGCGTGGTCTGGCGCCGGACGCATCGTTAAAGCCGAAGTGTCGATCGACGGCGGTACTAGCTGGCGCGAGGCGGTGTTGCAGGCGCCGGTGTTGTCGAAGGCGCTGACGCGTTTTCGTTTGCCGTGGCAATGGAATGGATCGCCGGCGATGCTGCAAAGCCGTGCTACCGACGAAAAGGGCAATGTGCAACCGGCGCGCGCCGAGTGGACTGCGCAGTATTCGGCAGCCAATCGTTATCACAACAACATGATTCAGACCTGGGCTGTTAAAGCCGACGGGAGCATCAGCAATGTTTACCTGTAAATGTTGTGCGGTTTCCGCGGCAGCGCTGGTGCTGCTGGGCGCCTGCGCAAATCAATCAACGGTTCAGCAATCGTCGGTGCCGGGGCCCGCGCTTGGCCGTGCGGCGACGGCGGAGGAGATCAAGGCCTGGAGCATCAGCATTGCGCCCGGTGGCGCGGGCCTGCCGGCGGGCAGCGGCAGCGTGCAGCAGGGCGTGGCGGTTTATGCGGCGAAGTGCGCGGCTTGTCACGGTGAAAAAGGTAACGGCAAACCGGCTGATGCATTGGTTGGCGGGCTCGGCACGCTTGCGACTGCCGAGCCGGTGCGTACTGTAGGCAGCTACTGGCCGTATGCAACGACGCTGTTTGATTATGTGCGCCGCGCGATGCCGACCAGCGCGCCGATGTCGCTGACTAATGATGAAGTGTATGCAGTGACTGCCTACGTGTTAAACATCAACGGCATTGTCGCCGGCGACGCGATAATGAATGCGCAATCGCTGCCGCAGGTGAAAATGCCGAACCGCGATGGGTTCGTCGACTACTCGCGGAAATAATGTTTTGACGTCATGCCCGCGCAGGCGGGCATCCAGTGTGTTGAAAATTCCCGGGTTCCCGCCTTCGCGGGAACGACACCGCGGTTTTTTTTCCTTACTGCGCGGAGATTTTTGCCCCCGCTTGACTGGGCAGAGATCTTCGCCTCCGCTTTACTGGGCAGAGATCTTCGCCTCCTTAACCACGCGCGCGAACTTGCCGATTTCCGACTTCAGGTAATCGCCGAATTGCTCGGGCGTACCGCCGACGGCGTCGGCGCCGAATGAGGCATTCTTTTCCATCACATCGGGCAGCCTGAGTATAGCGTTGAGTTCGCTGTTAAGTCTGGCGACGATTTCGCGCGGCGTGCCGGCTGGCGCGGCGACTGCCGACCACGACGAGTTGTCGTAGCCCTTGACGCCCAGTTCGTCGATGGTGGCGAGGTCGGGCAGCGCCGCCATGCGTTTAAGACTGGTCACCGCGAGCGCGCGGGTTTGCCCGGACTTGATGAAAGGCACGGTCGAGATCGCATTGTTGAACAGCACCTGAATCTGGCCGGCGATCAGGTCGGTCAGCGACGGCGCTGAACTCTTGTAAGGGATGTGCACCATTTCGGTTTTGGTCATCAGGCAGAACAGCGCGCCAGAGATATGGCCGAAACCGCCGACGCCGGACGAGCCGTAATCAAGTTTGCCCGGCTTCGCACGCGCCAGCGCGATCAGTTCCTTGACGTTTTTCGCCGGCACCGACGGATGCACGACGAGCACACCCGGCGAACTCGATACTTGCATGACGGGCGCGAAATCACGCACCGGATCGTACGGCATCGATTTATAGAGGCTGGGATTGACCGCCCAGGTGCCGACGGTGGCGATGACCAGCGTATAGCCGTCGGGCGGCGCCTTCGCAGTGAGCTCCATGCCGATGTTGCCGTTGGCGCCGCCGCGGTTATCGATGATGAACTGCTGCCCCAGCCGCTGGCCGAGTTTTTCGCCGAGCATGCGACCCTGAATATCGGTGGGGCCGCCGGCGACAAAGGGCACGACTAAGCGCACCGGCTTTGATGGATAGGTTTGCGCGATTGCGCAGGTTGAAACAACGGCGACAGCAAGGCCGGCAGCGCTGACGGCGGATTTTGTGAGCTTGATCATAATGGCCTTTGGTAGTTTCTGTATTCCGGTTCAATGTACCGCGAGCAACTGCTTTAGTCGCGCTACCGCGGAATAGGGGCTGGTGAAAACGCTGCGACCGCGCTGCGCCGGTATGCGTTCGGCCGCACTCGCCATCGAGAACTGGCACAGCAGCAGGGCGTCGCAGGCGTTGAATTCATCGGCTGCGGCGGCAATCTGCGCATCGTGCCCGTCACAATCACCGGCATGCAGTGCAGACAAGGCGGTTGGAATGGCGCGGACGCTGATTTCAATTTTTGCATTGCGCGCGACGGCAAGTTGTTCGAGTTCGGTGCGCATTGCCGGCAGGCTGGGTTCGAACGTCGCCAGCAGCGCGATACGCGGGCCGGTAGCGATTGCTTCTTCCATCATTGCTTCATTCGGTTTCAAGACCGGAATCTTTACGGCAGCGCGCGCCGCTTCAATCGCCGGACCGAAGGCCGAACAGGTGAACAGGATCGCATCGGCGCCGCTGGCTTCGGTGTAGCGGGCGAGCGTGCAGAAGCGGTCGATCATCGATTGCCCGAGGCTACCGGCAGCAGCGAGATCGCGCGACAGCGAATCGTCGAGCAGATTGGAAACCTGCGCCTGCGGCCACAGACGCTTGAACGTCGTGCAGATCGGGTCGATGGCAACCGGAGTCGCGTGGATAAGAGCGATGCGTGGTGTTTTCATGAGCGGTGAAACAGAGGTGATGCCCGGGCGCAGGACCGGGCAGGGTTATAACGGCGCTTATGGCGCGTAGCGTTTATCGTAGTTGTCGAGAATTTTCTTGTAGCTGCCGTCTTTTCTCATGGCGGCGAGCGCGTCCGACAGCGATTTGACCGTGCTGCCTTCCACGCCGGGACCGCAGGCGAGCCACAGACGCTCGTCGTTTATTTTCAGCACCATTTTGATGTCGCTGACGCCGGCGGCTTTGAGCACGGATTTTTCGGCGTAGACGCCGCTCACCCACAAATCGACCGCATTAAGTTTTTTGCGGTCGAGCGTTAGCATCGGCGGAATCAGCTTGTCTTCGGCGACGGTGACGATGTTGGTCACCGCGTTGTTTTGCAGCCACATGACTTTGGCGTCGTTGGTGACGCCGCCGATGCGGTAGGGGCGCGCGTCGGCCAGTGTCGTGATCGGATCGTTGAAACCGTTCTTGGCGAACAGCGCCCAGCTGTTGGTTGCCAGCGGCCCCGCCCATTTGAACAGGCGCTCGCGGTTCTCCAGACGCGCGGTCGAATAGATGCAGGTGCCGCTTTTGGTCTGCGCGAGGTCGTAGGCCTGCGGCCACGGCATGACTTCAAAGGTCATCGGTACCTTGGCGCGGCGCCCCATCTCCATCACCACCTCGGTGGACAGCCCGGTGAGTTTGCCGTTCTCGGTGAAGTTGAACGGCGCGTATTCCTCGGTCACGATCTTCAGCGCGTGCGCAGCGGGTGCGGCGCAGAGGGCAAGCGGCAGCAGCCAAGCGGCGAATCGTTTGAAGTGTTGATTTTGCATTTTCTCCTCCCGTCGGTACCGCCCTGCGGCGGCTCTGTGCCGGATGTAACAGCAACTCACCGCATGGTAGCGGACTGCGTCTGTGCGCGCCAGCAGGCAACGGCATCGCCCGCGCGGCGGCTTCAGCTGACTTTCTGCAGGATCAACTGCTGGTTGAACTGCGCTACCCGGCGGAACAGTTTGTCGCCGGCGAGAAACTCGCGAATGGCTTTCGATGCCAGTGCCGTGCCACCCGGCACATAGTCATCGAGCGCGAGTATGCCGCCGGCGTTGATGCGGGGCGTCAGCCAGACGAGGGCTTCGACCGTCGGCTGGTAATGATCAAGATCGAGAATCACCAGCGAAAACCGCAATGCCGGCGGTACTGTGCTGAAACAATCCGGCACGTAGCCCGCCCACATGCGATAGCGTTCGCGCTCGACGCCGGCTTTGTCCATTAAGCGCACAAATTCCGCCGGGCCGCCGATATCGAATTTGCCTTTCGGGTAAGCCGTGCCGTCGGCGGCGGTCGGTTCGTCCATGCCGGCGAAACTGTCGAAGGCGTGCGCGAGTTTATTTTGCCCGGCCGCGAGTTCGGCCACTTTGCGAAACGCCGCGCCGCGAAACACGCCGAGTTCGGCGAAATCCCCCGCAACGCCGGCAACCTTCGGCGCC
Source organism: Betaproteobacteria bacterium (assembly GCA_025363435.1). Lineage (GTDB taxonomy): Bacteria > Pseudomonadota > Gammaproteobacteria > Burkholderiales > SG8-41 > PALSA-1004. Next base: position 15,484 of record JANYDY010000088.1, on the reverse strand, counting down.
AGCCACTCGAGATCGGCGTGATTCCAGGTGCCGTGGCGGCGTTCTACTGCCGGCAGATCGAACGGATTGCCGGCGGCGGTGAGGCGTGCGAGACGCAAGAGTTCGCGTGCAAGATTGCCGAGCAGCGCCACGACGCTATCAATCGCCGACCGGCAGATCGATGCCGATATTCTGTTTCAAGGCGGCGTCGAGCACGAACTTGCCGGTGTACAAATCCTGAATCGCCATGCCGTGCGATTCGTAGAGCGTGATGTCGTCCTTGCTGCGGCGGCCGGGCACGCGGCCGACGATGATTTCGCCGAGTTCGGCCAGGGAATCCCAGTCGATCAATCCGGTTTCAGTGAGCGGCAAGAGATCGCCGCATTCGTTGCGCGCGGTATTGCGCGAATCGACGGCGATGCGCGTCGAGCGCCGCACTGCGGTTTCGTCGAGTTCGCGGCGCGCCAGCGAATTGGAGCCGGCGGCGTTGATGTGTTGCCCCGGAGACAGCCAGGCGCCGAGCAGCACCGGCGTTGACGCTTTGGTGATGACATTGATGATGTCGGCGCCGCGCACCGCGTCTTCGGCATTTTCGATGACGATTATTTTTACGCCGAGTTTCGTTTCAAGCGCCGCGCAGAATTTTCTCGCACGCTCCGGATTGCGGCTCCACACGCGCGCTTCGCTGATTTTTCGCACGGCGCAGACTGCTTCGAGTTGACCGATGGCCTGCTTGCCGGCACCCAATGAGGCGACGATCGCGGCATCTTCGCGCGCCATGTGGCGCGTCGCCACGCCGCTGGCCGCACCGGTGCGTACCATGCCGAGGACGCTGCCCTCGATGATTGCGGTTGGCTTGCCCGATTCAGTGTCGAACAGATGCACGTAGTAACGTGCACCTTTGCCGGGTTTCGCAAAGTAGGCCTTGTAGCCGATGATGTTGAGCTCCGGCGCCGCCGCTTCCATCATGTGCAGCGTGCCGGCCGGGACGCGCGCTCGCGTACGCGGCACATCGACCGCTCGGCCCTCGGCGCGCGCGCGCAGCGACTGCTCGACGAGTTCGACGGCGGCAGTCATTGGTAGCAGCTGCTCGACGTCTTTTTCCTTGAGATAACGAATCATTTTTTGTTTTTCAACGCATCAGCACGAATCGATGACAGTGTGGCGCGCGGCGACACCGCATCGGGATCGATGCGCAGTTCGAGCAGGGCGGCGGTGCCGGCGTTCCAGGCGCGTTCGAATGCTGCTTCGAAGTCTTCGGTTTTAGTGACGACTTCGCCGTGCGCGCCGTAGGCGCGCGCGAGTGCGGCGAAATCCGGATTGTGCAGCGTGGTGCCGCTGACGCGACCCGGGTAATGGCGTTCCTGATGCATGCGGATGGTGCCGAACATGCCGTTGTTGATGACGAGGAAAATCACTTTCGCGTTGTACTGCATGGCGGTCGCCAGTTCCTGCCCGTTCATCATGAAATCGCCATCGCCGGCGAAGGCAATGACCGGACGATCCGGATGCACGAGCTTGGCCGCGACACCGGCCGGTACGCCGTAACCCATCGCGCCGCTGGTCGGCCCGAGTTGCGTGCGAAAACCGCCGTATTGGTAAAAGCGGTGCGCCCACAAGGTGAAGTTGCCCGCACCATTGGTGAGGATCGATTCAGGCGGTAAACGTTTTTTCAGAAAAGCGATGACTTCACTCATGTTGAGCGTGCCCGGCACTTTCACCGGCACCTGCCAGGCATCGAATTCGGCGCGGGCGGCTTTGGTTTGATCATCCCAGGTTGTTTTAACCGGCGTCAGCGCTTTCGCTGCGGCAGCGAATTCCGGCATGCCCGAGTTGATCAGCACGTCGGCCTGGTAAACGCGGCCGAGTTCTTCGGCGCCGGCGTGCACGTGGATGAATTTCATTTTCGGCCGCGGAATGTCGATCAGCGTGTAGTTGATCGTCGTCCATTCGCCGAGGCGCAGGCCGACGGCGAGCAGGAGATCGCATTCGCGGATGCGTTTTTCGATCGCCGGATTCATGCCGACGGCGATGTCGCCGAGATAATTCGGGCTGCGGTTGTCGAGCAGGTCCTGGCAGCGGTAGGCGCAGGCCGTCGGCAGGTTGTTGGTTTCGATGAAAGCACGCATGTCGGCGCAGGCTTGCGCATTCCAGCCGCCGCCGCCGAGCATGACGAAAGGGCGTTTTGCTTGCGCGAGCATGTCGCGCAGCTTGTTCATGTCGGCGGCGCCCGGGTGCGCGGCGACGCGTTGGTAGCGCGCGGTGTCGGGCACTGATGCAGTTGCCGTTTGCATGTCTTCGGGCAAGGCGAGAACGACCGGGCCGGGACGCCCGGATACTGCAAGGTGGAAGGCGTGGCTGATCATTTCCGGCACGCGCTCGGGGCGGTCGATCTGCGCGACCCATTTCGCCATCTGGCCGAACATGCGACGGTAATCGATTTCCTGAAAGGCTTCGCGCTCGGAGACTTCGTTATCGACCTGGCCGATGAATAGTATCAGCGGTGTTGAATCCTGAAACGCGGTGTGTATGCCGATACTGGCGTTGGTGGCGCCGGGGCCGCGTGTGACGAAACAGATACCGGGTCGGCCGGTGAGTTTGCCGTAGGCGTCGGCCATGTTGGCTGCACCGCCTTCCTGGCGGCAGATCACGAATTTGATCTGTTCCTGCGATTCGTAGAAGGCGTCGAGTACCGACAGATAACTTTCGCCGGGCACGCCGAAGGCCATGTCAACGCCATGCACTTTGAGCGAGTCGACCAGCAACTGCCCGCCGGTGCGGGTAAGAATTGAGTCCGCAGGTTTCATAGGGAGATCCGCGTAGTTGTTATAGGGATGAAGGTGTCGCCTCGAAGGCGACGTTTGCGTATATTGTAGCCGCAGTTGCTGCGGCGGATGGGCGCGCCCGCGATATACTGTGCCGAACGGATAAAAATCGCACGGAGGAATAGTACATGAACGAACTATGCCGGCTGTCGGCAATCGCAGCGGTCGCCTTGCTGAAGAGCGGCAAGGTCTCACCGCTGGAATTGATCGACGCCGCCGCGGCGCGCATTGCGGAAACCGAACCGGCGTTGAATGCGCTGCCGACGCTGTGTCTTGACCGCGCGCGTGATCATGCCAAACGACTGACACAGAGCCCGCTGAAAAATCCGCCGGCGCACTATCTCTATGGGCTGCCCATCGCGGTCAAGGACAACACCGATGTCAAAGGCGTGCGCTGCACTTCGGGCTCCCGTATTTATGCCGAACGTATAGCGACTGAATCCGACATTATCGTCGAGCGCCTTGAAAACAATGGCGCGCTGGTAGTAGCGAAATCGAATCTTCCCGAATTCGCCGCCGGCGGCAATACGTTTAACGAGGTGTTCGGCATCACGCGCAACCCGTGGGATACGCGTTTAACGCCGAGCGGTTCGTCGGGCGGCGCGGCGGCGGCGCTCGCCAGCGGACAGGTGTGGCTGGCGACCGGCGGCGATTTCGGCGGCAGCATACGCACGCCGTCGAGTTATTGCTCGACCACGGGTTTGAGGCCGACGCCGGGCATGGTGCCGCGCGCGCAGAAGCAGCCGTTCAGTGCGCTGTCGGTTGAAGGCCCGATGGCGCGCAATGTGGCCGACTGTGCACTGATGTTCGAGTGCGAGGCGGGCGCGCATGCACTTGATCCGATGTCGCATCCGCTCGCAGCCGGCAGTTACAGTGCCGCCGCTGCGCGGCCGCAAAAACCGAAGCGGGTTGCTTACAGCGTCGATCTCGGTGTGACGCCGGTAGTGCACCGGCATACCCGTGCGGTAGTCGAGGCGGCAGCGAAAAAAATTGCCGGCGATGGCGTGATTGTTGAAGAAGTGCATCCCGATCTGTCGGATGCGGTGCGCAACTTCATGGTGCTGCGCGGCGCGATCTACATCGCGCGCATTGCGCCGCTGCTGGAAAAGCATCGCCATTTGCTGAAACCGGAGGTGATCGGTAACGCCGAGTACGGTTTGAGCTTGAAGCTGCCCGAGGTGGTTGCCGCCGAAATCGCGCAGGGCGAAATCATCCGTCGCATGGCACGGTTTTTCGAAATCTACGATCTGTTGATCGCGCCGTCGGTAATGTGTCCACCGTTTCCGGTGGAGACGCGTTATATCGCCGAACTCGACGGCGTGAAACTCGACGGTTACATGGGCTGGCTGTCGCTGACCTGCGCGTTGTCGATCACGGCTTGCCCGATACTCGCGCTGCCCGGCGGTTTTACGCCCGACGGCCTACCGGTGGGCCTGCAGGTGGCAGGGCCGCTGCGTTCCGAAGCGCAGTTGTTCTCATACGGCGCCTGGCTCGAGCAATTGCTCGGATACGCGGAACAACTGCCGATAGATCCTGTCATACGTAAATAGACTGACGGCATAAGCGGAAAATGGCAAAAGCACCGAAAGCGAATCTGCAGCTGATCCTGCATGCGCTTGAATTTGCGGCGCGCAAGCACCGCGACCAGCGGCGCAAGGACGTGCATGCGTCGCCTTACATCAATCACCCGATTGCGCTTGCGAACATTCTGGTCAACGAGGCCGATATTCATGACCCTGAAGTGATTTGCGCGGCGCTGCTGCACGATACGATCGAAGACACCGAAACCACGGCGGTCGAACTGCAGACGGAATTCGGCAAAGTGATTTGCGACATCGTTTTGGAAGTCACCGACGACAAGCTGCTGCCCAAGGTCGAGCGCAAACGTCTGCAGATTGAGCATGCGGTGCATGCCAGTCCGAAGGCGAAGCTCGTCAAGCTTGCCGACAAGATCAGTAATTTGCGCGATATTGCTGCCAGCCCGCCGGCGGCGTGGAGTTTGACGCGGCAGCAGGAATATTTTGAATGGGCGAAGGCGGTGATTGCCGGTGTGCGCGGGGCGAATGCCAGGCTGGAGGCAGCGTTTGACGAGGCTTATTCGCGAAAGCCGCGCGGAAATTAAAACAATTTCCAGCGGCGCGTAGCGCGCTCTACGCGCGCGACCATTTGCGCAAGTTCGGCTTCACTCAGCAGGCGAATTGAATTCTTCGCCGCGAATCGACGCGCGTTGGCGGTGAAATCGCCGGCGGCGACGTAGATGCAGTCCTGAGCATCGGCCGTGTGTTTTGCTTCCAGCAGTTCCTTCAGCGGGCCGTGCCCGGTCTGCGCGACTTTCCAGCGTTTGCAACTGACGAGTGCGAGCCGCCCGTTTTTGCGCGCCTCGAAATCCACAGTGCCGCCGTTCGTCTCTTTTACCGCATAGCCGTCACGCTGCAGGGCTTCGGCGATGACGGCGGAGAAGTTCTCCCACGACATGCCGCGCAGCTTGCCGAGAGTTTCGGCGACATTGGCGGCGCCCGGGGCGCGCAGTTGTTTCCATGCCGCGTAAGCGGCAATGCCGAGGAAGGGAAACGTCGCGCACAGGGCCACAACCGGCGGCAGGAATAGTTGCACGGCGCCGAACAACGGCAGCGCGGCGAGTATGCTCATCCACCACGGCGCGCGCAGCAGTATCGAGAACAGGGTTTGTTTTGCCATACTAGAATACGATAACGATCAATTTGCAGCGGGTGACGGATTATATGAGCGAGACCAAATCACCGCCATTAAAAGGTATCAAGGTCATTGAGCTCGGCACGCTGATTGCGGCGCCGTTCTGCAGCCGCATTCTTGCCGAATTCGGTGCCGAAGTGATCAAGATCGAGTCGCCCGAGGGCGGCGACCAGTTGCGGCAGTGGCGCAAGATGTACGAAGGTACTTCGCTCTGGTGGTATGTGCAGGCGCGCAACAAAAGGTCGATCACAGTGAATCTGCGCTCGCCCGAGGGGCAGGAGATCGTGCGCAAGCTGGCGGCGGATGCCGACATCGTGGTCGAGAACTTCCGTCCCGGCGCGCTGGAGAAATGGAACATCGGTTATGAAGCACTCGCGAAAATCAATCCGCGTCTGATCATGGTGCGACTGTCGGGCTACGGCCAGACCGGCCCTGACCGCGACAAGCCGGGCTTTGGCGTGATCGGCGAATCGATGGGCGGCATGCGTTATGTCACCGGTTACGCCGACCGGCCGCCGGTGCGGCTGGGCATTTCGATCGGTGATTCGATCGCCGCGCTCTACGGCGTGATCGGCGCGATGATGGCCTTGCAACACCGGCATACAAGCGGGCGCGGGCAAATGGTTGACGTGGCTTTGTACGAAGCAGTGTTCAGCATGATGGAAAGCCTGTTGCCGGAATTCGACGTGCTGGGTTTCGTGCGCGAACGCGCCGGCAATGCGCTGCCCGGCATCGTGCCGTCGAATACTTACCCGACGCGCGACGGCAAGTTCGTCATCATCGGCGCCAACAACGATGCGATCTTCAAACGCCTGATGAACGCCATGCGGCGCGTGGATCTTGCCGACGATGCGCAACTGGCGACTAATGCCGGACGCGTGCCGCGCACTGCCGAAATCGACAGCGCCATCGGCACGTGGACGGCGGCGCACGATCTTGACGCCGTGCTTGCGGCACTGGACGCCGTGGATGTGCCGGCAGCGAAAGTGTATGACGTCGCCGACATTGTGAAAGACGCGCAGTACCTCGCGCGCGGCATGATAGAAGAGCACCGGCTGCCCGACGGCAAGCCGGTCAAGTTGCCGGGCATCGTGCCGAAACTGTCGGACACACCGGGGGCGACGGCGTGGATAGGCCCGGCGCTGGGCGCGCATACGGCTGAAGTGCTGACGGCGCTCGGCTACGATACTGCTGCGCAGGTCGCACTCAAACGGGGCGGCGTGATCTGATTGCACGCCGCGATTTCCGTATTCACCGGCGGTCGAGTTGTGCGCTAAACTGGGCGTCGTTGTTCTGCTGCATATCAAAATAAAAAGGCGCGCGGTGCACCCGCGCAAGTCCAATCCGAGACGAGGAGAATCTGCATGGCACGCAAGCGGGTAACTATATTCTTGAGTTTGATGCTGGGCGCGGCGGGTGTGGCGCAGGCGGCGGCGACGCCGTCACGCGCCGAGAGCCGTAACATGGAACTGGTCGGACACCACGACCTGCAGGCACGCACTTCCTATCAGCCGGTGATCCAGCGTCAGGGCGACCGTTACATCGCCTATATCGGTCATCACGGCGACATCAAGGTCAATCCGCTGAACGGGCAGACCGAGAACAACGGCACCTCGATCGTTGACGTAACGAATCCGAAAAAGCCGGTGCAGCTCGCGCATATTCCCGGCGAAACCGGTAAGGCCGAGCAGGGCGGCGCGCAAATGGTGCGCGTATGCAGCGGTGACGATTTGCCGAAGGGTGTGAAGGGCAAGTTCTACATGCTGCGCGTGTTCGGCAACGCGGCGCATGAAGTCTGGGACACCACCGATCCGGCCAATCCGCAGTTGCTGACGACGGTCGTCAAAGACCTCAAAGGCACGCACAAAAACTGGTGGGAATGCGATACCGGGATTGCCTATCTCGTTTCGGGTGAACCGACCTGGCGCTCCAATCGCATGACGCAGATTTTCGATCTGTCCGATCCGGCGAAACCGGTGTTTATCCGCAACTTCGGTCTGCCCGGACAGGAGCCGGGCGCTACCGGTGCGGTACCGATGACGCTGCACGGCGCGATGTCGACCGGCCCCAAAGGCAATCGCGTCTACTTCGGTTACGGCACTAATCAGGGCGGCATATTGCAGATTGTCGATCGCGACAAACTGTTGAATGGCCCGAAAGAGCCGACGCCGGCGAATCTGCTCTATCCGCAGGTCTCGCGCTTTGACATGATGCCGAACAATGGCGGGCACACGGTGTTTCCGATGCTGGGTGTGGATATGCCAGAGTATGAAAAAACCACCGAAGGCCGCTCGCGCGATTTCGTCGTGATTACCGACGAAGCGATTCAGAAGGAATGCCTTGAAGGCCGGCAACAGGTCTGGTTCATCGACATTACCAATGAGAAATTTCCGATGGGTGTGTCGAATTACACCGTGCGCGAGAAGAGCGGTAATTTCTGTGCGCGCGGTGGCCGTTACGGTTCGCATTCGTCGAATGAGGCCGTCACCTCGGTGTACCACAAGCGCATCATGTTCTTCACGTGGTTCAATGCGGGCCTGCGTGCGCTTGATGTGCGCGACCCGTACAATCCGAAGGAAATCGCCTACTACATCCCGGCGATGACCAAAAACACCGTGGTGCTCGCTACACCGGCGACGCAGCGCGGCAAGGTCAATGCAACGGCGGCATCCGACCGCATGGCAATCCAGTCGAACAATGTCGATGTTGATGACCGCGGTTATATCTACGTGGTTGATCGTGCCAACACCGGCATGCATATTCTGCAGTTGACCGGTTCGGCGCGCGCGATTGCCAACTGGCCGAAGAAATAGTTTGCGCGCGGGCGCCGGCGCGCCGGCGGCCGTACCGCTGCAACAGCGTTGATGAAAGCGCACACGCTGCTTGCGGCGGTATTCGCCTGCGCGGCGCCGCTTGTGCTGGCGCAGAATTATCCGCAGCGTCCGGTGCGGTTGATCGCCGGATCGGCCGGCAGTACCGGCGATTTCAGCGCGCGTTATATTGCGCAGCGCCTGAGCGAGCGCTGGCGGCAGCAGGTTGTAGTCGATAACCGGCCGGCGGTCGGCGGCATCGTTGCTGCGGAAATTGTCGCCAAATCAAATCCGGATGGTTATACGCTGATCGTCAGCGGCATCAGCGCGCATGCCAGCGCGCAATATCTGTTCAAGAGCCTGCCATTCGATCCGGTGCGGGATTTTGCGCCGATTTCGAACCTCACCAATTCCGGCATTGTGCTGGCGGTTGTGCCATCGGTGCCGGCGAACAATGTGCGCGATTTCATCGCCTATGCCAAAACGAAAGCGGGCGGTGTCAACTACGCTTCGTCGGTCGCCGGCAGCAGCAGCCATCTGGCCGGCGAGCTGTTCAACCAGTTGACCGGCGCGGGGCTTGTCCACATTCCGTTCAAGGGCGCAGGCTATTCGATGACGGCGCTGATGACGGGTGAGGTGCAGTCGGCGTTTTTGTCCACCACCACCACCGGCACGCAGGTGCGCGCCGGCAGATTGCGCGCGCTGGCATTGCTTGGCACGCAACGTTACGCCGGCATGCCCGAGGTGCCGACCGCCGCCGAGCAGGGTTATGCGGGCCTCGAATCATATGTGTGGTTCGGCCTCTTCGCGCCGGCGCGCACGCCGGCGGCGATCGTGGCGAAAATCAATCGCGACGTCGTGGCGATATTGCGCGAGCCGGAAACAAAGCAGGCGATGCTGACGCAGGGCGCGGAACCGGCGCCGATGACGCCTGCCGAGTTCGACGCATTTGTCAAAAGTGAAAGCGTGAAGTGGGGGCGTGTTATTCGTGCCGCGAAAATCGAAGTGCAATAAAAATCAGACCCGCCGCCGTTGTGCAGGCTGCGGTGTTCCATTGCGCAGATGTTAGACTTGGCAATCGCAAATCAGGAGAATCAAATGCAGTTTGACTGGTCTACGCTCGGTGCGAAATCACCGACAGCCCTGGTCAGGGCGCGCAATCTGGCGCATCACGCCGTGCAATGGGTGAGCAAGGCCGCACGGGCCAATCTGCAGGCCGCTGCCGACGATAGTCATTCGAGCCTGTTTTGGGACGTCGAACGCGGCGCCTTTCTGTCGCAAGCGCTGGCCGCAGGCGGCGCCGAAGTCCGCATCGGTTTCAAGCTGCGTAATTTTGCCCTGATGATATTGCGCAACAATCGCGAGCTCGACGAGTTCGAGCTCGGCGGCCGCAAGGACACCAGCGTGTCGGTATGGTTTGATTCCGCCTTGCGTGCGTTAGGCCTCAAGGCGGCGAGCGAAATCGAATTGCCGTACAGTCTGCCGTCGCTGCCGGTGTCGCGCGGTTCGGCCTATCACGTCAGCGGTGAGTCCGATGCGTTCGATGAACTGGCGCAGTGGTACGACGCTGCTGCCGATCTGCTCGCCGATGTTGCTGCCGCGCATCCCGGCGCCGGCCCGATACGCTGCTGGCCGCATCATTTTGATATTGCGACGCTGATTGCGCTGGATGCCGAAGGGGGAGAGAACGCGCGCTCGATCGGTGTCGGCGTCTCGCCCGGCGATGATTATTATGCCCAGCCTTACCTCTATGTGAGTACGTGGCCGCGTTTGAAACCGGCAGACCTGCCGCTGCTGGCGCAGCCGGGGCGCTGGCATGTGAAGGATTTCGTCGGCGCGGTGGCAACCGCGGAAGATATTCTGATGCAGCCGGAGCGCGCGCCGGCGGTCACGGCGTTCGTCGAAGCGGTTATTGCCATCGGCCGTGAACGGCTTGGTGCCTGAGCGCATGCGCCGGCTTGTTTTTGCTGTACTCGGTCTTACGGCATTCTCGCTGCAGGCTGCGGAACCCTACCCGAACCGGCCGATCCGGTTGATCGTCGGTCTGGCGCCGGGCGGTACCCAGGATCTGATTGCGCGCACCGCCTCGCGCCAGGTGGCGGCGCAACTCGGACAGAACGTGGTCGTCGACAATCGCGATGGCGCCACCGGCATCATCGCCACCGAGATGGTGGCCAAAGCCGCGCCCGACGGTTATACCCTGTTGCACGCCTCGTCGGATTTTGTCATCAACACCCTGATGCATCGCAAACTGCCGTACGACATCTACCGCGATTTCGCACCGGTGACGATTGTTGTATACGGCGTTGGTTATCTGATGCTGGCGCATCCGTCGGTCGCGGCGCAAAACGTTAAAGAATTTGTCGCGCTGGCAAAAAATCCGCAGAGCCGCCTGACTTTCGGTTCGGGCGGCATCGGCAACAATCTGCATCTCGCTGGAGAACTCTTCAACATGCGCACCGGCGCGAATCTGACGCATGTGCCGTACAAGGGCGGCGCGCCGGCGGTCAACGCCCTGATCGCCGGTGAAATTCAATCCTTGTTCGTGCCGCCGACACCGACCGTATTGCAGCAATTGAAGACCGGCAGGCTCAAGGCGCTCGGCTTCACTGGGGCGAAGCGCTGGGTACTGCTGCCGGAAGTGCCTACCATGGTGGAAGGCGGCATCAAGGATTTTGTTTATAGCGGGTCATGGCACGGCTGGCTGGCGCCGGCGCACACCCCGAAGGAAATCATCGCGCGCCTGCAGATCGAAACGCAAAAGGCCATGCAGGAGCCGAAAGTGCGTGAACCGCTGATCGCCGCCGGTTACGATCCCGCCGGCAGTTCGACTGAAGAGTTCCGCCGCGCCATCAAGGACGATGCGCAGAAGACCGCCGAATTGATGCGCGCCGCCGGTATCAAGCGCGAATAATTCGCGCATGAATCGGTCAATCGGTTGGCGGATGCTGCTTGGGTAGTAGCGTGGCAAATAAACCGATCTTGCCTCGATTCCACGAACACCAAACCTAAGCGGCCCGAAGGCTTCGTTCGAATTGCAAAGGCGATTGATAGCTTAGCGCCGAGTGCAGTTTGCTCGATCAGTTCGGTGGCGCGGGTTCAGGCGAAATGATTGCGTTTACACAAGTTGCGAGACAGAAAGTTGAGCAACTTCTTAAGAAAATTACAAGTAAGCTCCAACCCCGGTTCGAGCGGACACGCTAACGCGCGCTTCTCAACATGACGTTAACGCCGTAGCCCGGAAGGAGCGCGCGAGATCAATTATTCATCACGAAACCGCCGTTGACGTGGATGGTCTGGCCGGTGATGTAACGGCCTTCGGGCGAACACAACAGCCTGACCATGGCGGCAACTTCTGCCGGCTCGGCGAAACGTCCCAGCGGAATCGATTGCGGCTTGATGCGCGCCGGTACTGTGCGCACTGTGTGGACCGGGCCGGGTGCGACGTCGTTGACGTTGATGTTGTGTCCGGCGAATTCGATCGCCAGTGCGCGCGTCAGTCCGGCAAGTCCGGCCTTGGCCGCAGCGGTGGCGGCGCGGCCGGGGCTGCCTTTGTGGCCGAAGGAGCCGCCGATGTTGACGATGCTGCCGCCGCCCTGCGTAATCATGTGCGGTGCGCAGGCTTGGATGCAATTGAAGGCGCCGTCGAGGGTTACTTCCAGTGTGTGGCGCCAGTCGTCTGCAGTCAGATCACCGAATGCTTTGCTGCCGTGCGAGACGGCGTTATTGACGAGGATATCGATATGACCGTAGGCATCGAGTGCGGTCTGCGTCATGCGCGCGACCGCAGTGCGGTCGGTGACATCGGCGAGGCAGCTGATTGCTTGGCCGCCGTCAGCCTTGATCATTGCGGCGGTTTCGCCGGCTTCGGCTTCTGATGTGCGCACATTGATCAGCACCGCTGCGCCGGCGCCGGCGAGTGCGCGCGCAATCGCGCGCCCGATGTTGCGACCGCCGCCGGTGACGATGGCGACTTTGCCGGTGAGTACGCTTTCCGTAATCAACCGCTTAGCGACATGCGCACCAGTTCGGAGATGCTGCGCACGCCGAGCTTTTCCATCAGTCGCGCGCGATGGACTTCAACCGTGCGCGGGCTGATGCCGAGGGCTGCGGCGATCTGGCGGTATTGCTGCCCCTGCACAACGAGATCAAGCACTTCGCGCTCGCGCGGCGTCAGCGCGCGCATGCGCTGCTCGCTTTGATCGGCGCGGGCCATTTTCTGGCGCTGCGCGTTGTCGACATTGAAGGCGGTGCGGACGGTCGCCAGCATGGCATCCGGATCGACCGGTTTTTCCAGATAATCGACGGCGCCGGATTTCAGCGCGGCGCGAACGGTGGGTACATCGCCATGCGCGGTCATGAATATAATCGGCAGGCCGATCTCGCGTTCGCGCAGTATGGTTTGCAGCGCCAGGCCATCGGTGCCGGGCATGCGGATATCGAGCAGCAGGCAACCCGACCACGCGGCCTCGCAAACGCCCAGAAAATCGTCGGCGCTGGCAAACGACTGGGTGTGAAAGCCGTTCAGTCCCAACAGCAGACCGAGCGAATCGCGAACGGCTGCATCGTCATCGACGATGAATACGCATTGTTCGTGGTTTTTCATGCGACGGCCTCATTGAGTGCGGTGGATGGGAGTGTAAAGTGAAATGCGGTGCCGCTGCCGCTCGATGTTTCGAACCAGATGCGTCCGCCGTGTGCTTCTATCATCGAACGGCTCATCGCCAGTCCCATGCCGGTGCCGGTGGCTTTGGTGGTGGCGAAGGGTTCAAAGATGCGCTCCGACATGACGGCAGCGATGCCCGGGCCGGTATCGGCGATCGACAGTCGCACCCAGCCGTCCTGCTGGGTAATTGTTGTAACGGTGATCAGGTGGCGCCCGCCGGGCATGCCGGACATGGCTTCGATCGCGTTATGCACGAGGCTGTGGATTACGGTTTCGATTTGTATGCGATCAATCAGCAATACAACATCCGCGCGGTCAACGTTCGTATCAATGGAGATGCGGTGCTGGGTGGCGAAATCGCGCATCGGCGCCAGCGCACCGTCGATCAGAGTGCCGACTGCGACGTTTTCCAGGCTGGAGGTGCCGCCGCGGAAAAAATCACGCAGGCGCTGCACCACGGCGGCGGCGCGCGCCGCTTCATTCTCTATTTTTCCGGAAAGTAAGCTGCCCCCGGGCGATTGCATTTGCGCGGCCCGCGCGTAACTGCGGATGGCAGTCAGCGGCTGGTGCAGTTCGTGCGCGAGTGCAGCCGCCATTTCGCCGGCCGCCGCAAGGCGTGAGGCGCGTCCGAGTTCTTCCTGCTGTTCGGCGAGCCGGCGCGCGCTTTCGACGCGGCTCGTAATATCGCGAATGACTGCAATGCGCAGATCAGTACTGCTGACGCCGGTGTGGCCGATCGATACTTCGGCTGGGAAGCGCGAGCCGTCGCTGCGCACACCCTCGGTCGTGGCGGTATCGCAACTGGTGTTGAGCAATTCGAGGGTCGGCAGTATGCGGCGGAAATTCAGGCCGTTCAGGGCATTTTCATCGTACGAAAAAATCCGTGCGGTGGCCGGATTTGCGGCGACGATGGTGCCCTCGCGATCAACGGCGACTATGCTGTCCGGGGCCGTTGAAACGGTTGCGCGCAGGCGCGACTCGCTGCGATCCAGGGCGGCACGTGCGGCGCGGCTTTCGGTCACCACCATGCCGAGGAACAGACCGGAGATGGCGAGCGCCAGCATCATGAACTGGAATTCGGTGACCGCGGTGCCTGACTGGAACTGGGCGTTGACCAGCGCAACGACGAGGCCGAGTTGTATGCCGGCGACACCGAATATGGCACCGAGGATACCAAAGCGCGTGGCGACCCAGATGACCGGCAGAAACAACACGTAGAACAACTTGTACGGATCGGCCCATTGCGGACCGAAAATAATCCACAGGGCCAGCACCACGCTGGCGACCAGTGCGATGATTTCCCAATTGACGGCGTGTTTTGAAATGCCCCGCAACCATTTTCGCGGCGGCAGCAACATCAACAACAGAGGCGTGTTGATGACGATGCCGATCAGATGGCCGATCCAGAAGCGCAGGGCGATGTAATTAAAGTCCTGCTCGGTCATCGAGCCGGCCGAGCGGAACGCAGCGACATAGGCGATGGCCATCAGCAGCGTGCCGAGCGCAGAAACGGCGGCGAGTTTAACAATTTCCCGGATGCGGTCGAAATCGAGGCGAAAGCCCAGAGGCCCGCGCAGCAGCGCCGCCATGGAAACATAACCGACGGTCAGAATGACCGGTGCGAGCAGCGTGGTATTTGGCGCCGTCGGGATGCCGCGCAACAGTAGCAGAGTGACGAGTGCGGCAACCGCCAGCGCCGGCCAGTAACGGATGCCGAATATCAACAGAAAGGCGAGCGACAATCCGGCCGACGGATTCCACGGTGTGATTGCGAACGGACGCACCATGTAAAAGCGCGCAATCCAGGCGAGCAGGACGTAGAGCACGACAAAAGATGCACCAATCAACAGTGCGCGGTACACGGAAGGCATGCGCAGCATGGCGTCAGTGTTTGCGTTAATTGCCGGCTGGAATGATGTCGTGGTCATGTTGAAGAGGTAGCTGGGCAGAAGGTCGCATCGCTTGATTTAGCTGTATTTGGTGTGTTTGGTTATGGAAATCGAACATTTGCAGCGTACACCGTGCTCCTTTGTATAGCCAACGCTTGTATTCGGTGTCGTCATGGAATTTGTGTTGTATCGACGCAACGTGAATATTCGCAGACATTTGTCGCAATGATAAATAAACGTTTTAAATCAATGAATACGTTGTTTTACGTACGCGGATAAACCAATTGTGACGGTTTGCGACGGAAAGGACACTTGCGCCAAGAGTGCAGTGGTCTGTTTTACCGATTGTTGCGCCTTAGCGTTGGTCGATCCGGAATGCGCTGTGTTTTCCGCATGAAAAGATCAGCTGATTCGTTTTATTGAAAAAAGGAGAGCATTGAATGAACAAGAAACTTATTGCAGTGGCAGTTGGCAGCGCGATCGGCGCACTCGGTGCATCGGCTGCTTTCGCGCAATCGAGCACGGTGACCCTGTCGGGCGCCATCAACTACAACTACGGCTACTTCGACAACGGCGGCGCCGGCTTTACAGCGGGTTCGGCCC
>JANYDY010000060.1 GCA_025363435.1 Betaproteobacteria bacterium | reverse complement strand
CGCTCAAAGACGACGATCAATCCATTGAATCCCGGCAAAGCGAGCGCACTCGTCACGGGCGGCATCTACAAGGTCACGCGCAATCCCATGTACGTCGGCATGGCGCTGCTGCTCACGGCGTGGGCGGTTCATCTTGCGGCGCTCTGGCCGCTCGCGGGCCCGGTGCTCTTTGTGCTCTACATCAATCGCTTCCAGATCGAGCCCGAGGAGCGCGTGCTTAAGGGTTTGTTTGGCGACGATTACGTAGCTTACGCTGCGCGGGTGCGGCGGTGGCTGTGACGTTTAAGGCTCAATGATTCGAGCCCTGTAGGGCGCAATAACTGAAAGGCATTGCGCCGCATGTGGCACATCGCGCAGCAATCATGCGGCGCAATGCGCTGCGCTTATTGCGCCCAACCACCACTGCAGTGGTGGCGCAGGCGCCCCGCCTGCGCGAAGCACCTCGGCAGCCCATGGCACAGGTGTGTTGACGCAGGCGAGGCGCCTGCGCCACAAAATCAACACACGCAATCGCGCAACGATCAATCGGCCTTGATGTTCATCTCGCGGATCACCTTGCTCCATAACGCGGTGTCGGCGGCGATCGTCGCGCGGAACGCTTCCGGTGTACTTGCAACAACCTCCGCCCCTTCCCGCGTGACACGCTCGCTGACTTCCGGCGTGCGCGCCGCTTTGACCGCGTGCTCATTGAGCAGCCTGATCAATGCCGGCGGTATTCCGGCAGGCGCCAGCACGCCGACCCAGGTATTGAACTCGTAACCCGCCACACCCGACTCGGCGACGGTCGGCACATTGGGCAACGCGGGCAGCCGCTTATTACTGGTGACCGCAAGTGCGCGCAAACGCCCTGCGCTGATCTGCCCGCCGGTGGCGACCAGCGTCTGCATGCTCATGTCGCATTCGCCGGAGATCAATGCGATCAGCGCCGGGCCACCGCCTTTGTAGGCGACGTGCAGCAGATCGGTTTTGGTCATGTACTTGAACAACTCGGTCGCCAGATGCGGCAGCGTGCCGGCGCCCGACGAGGTGTACTTGAGCTGCCCCGGCCGCGCTTTCGCCAGCGCGATCAGTTCCTTCACTGTGCGCACGGGCACCGACGGATGCACGAACAGCACGCTCGCGCCGTCCACCACCAGAGAGATTGGCGCGAAGTCACGCTCGGGCTTGAACGTGATGTTCGGAAATAAACTCGGGTTGGCGACAATCGGCACGGTGTTGATCAGCAGCGTGTAACCGTCAGGTACTGCGCGCGCCACCGCTTCCATGCCGATGTTGCTCGATGCGCCTGCGCGGTTGTCGAGCACCACGCTCTGGCCAAGCGTTTCGGACATTTTCGGCGCGATCAAACGCGCCACCGTATCGACACTGCCGCCGGGCGGGAAAGGCACGATCATGCGGATCGGTTTGGCGGGATAAGTCTGTGCAAACGCCGCGCACGAGCCCGCGCACATTAACGCAGCCGCTGCACGCAGGAAATTCGTTCGCATTGCATCCTCCGGAAATAGAGTATCAAGCGGTCATTCTGAGTACCGCTTGTGTCCGGCTTGATTCTACTGCGTCGCCGTCGTCACCATAGGCGCCGCGTTACAATGCACAAAAACCGGAGGAGTTTGCATGCAACGTTACACCCGCACGACGATTGCGATGAGTTTGCTCGCATTCAGCGCAACAGTGTCTGCGCAGACCTATCCCGCCAAACCGCTGCGCATCATCGTCATGAACACGCCGGGTTCTGGCGCCGACATCGTCACGCGCCTGATCGCCGCGAAAATGTCGGAGTCGCTCGGCCAGCAAGTAGTGGTCGACAACCGCGCCGGCGCCAGCGGCAATATCGGTGCGGAAATTGCCGCGCGCGCCGCACCCGACGGTTACACGCTGGCGATGATCACCTCGCAGCAGCCCAACGTCGTCGCCTTGTACGAAAAGCTGCCGTACGATCTGGTGCAGGATTTTGCGCCGATCAGCCTGCTTGCCTCGGCGCCGTACTTTCTGATCGTGCATCCATCGGTTGCGGCGACAAATATCAAGGAACTCATTGCCCTCGCCAAAAGCAAACCCGGCACACTCAGCTACGGCTCGGCGGGTTCAGGCTCGGCGCCGCATCTCGCCACCGCGGTGTTCAACAGCATGGCTGGCATCAATCTTCTGCACGTGCCGTATAAAGGCACGACACCGGCGCTGACCGATACCATGGCGGGACAGATACAGCTCACGGTGCTGGTGGCGCCGCTGGTGCTGCCCGCCGTCAAGGCCGGCAAGGTGCGCGCGCTCGGCGTCACCAGCAGCAAACGTTCAGCGCTGGCACCCGAAATTCCGACTGTGGCCGAATCGGTGCCGGGTTATGAGTGGTCGGGCTGGTACGGGCTGGTTGTGCCGGCGAAAACGTCTGCGGCTATCATTGCGCAACTTAATACCCAGCAGAACCAGGCGACTAAAAACCCGGAATTCAAGGAACGCCTCGCCGGCGTCGGCGCCGAGCCGATCGGCGGCACACCGCAGGAATACGGCGCGCATATCAGGACGCAACTCGACAAGATGAAGCTCGCCATCAAACTGGCCGGCGTGCGCGTGGAATAGCCGCGGCATTCGACCCGCATTGCGGCAACGCCAGCGGCCTGTGTTAATATTTTTTCCTTCCGCAACACCATTCCCGAAAAAAATTTGAAAGGCAGCCATGGCTGGTTCGCACTCCGCTCCGCCTGAAACGCTTGATCGTCCGCTGGAAGTCGGCCCCGAAGATTTTGAAGAGCGCGCTTTTTATCAAATGATGACGGCGCTGGTGATCCCGCGCCCGATCGGCTGGATCTCGACGATTTCGGAAAAAGGCGTGCACAACGTTTCGCCGTACTCGTATTTCAACCTGATGGGCAGCAATCCGTTCTATTGCGCCTTCGGCTCGACCGGCGAAAAAGACAACGTCACCAATCTGCGCAAGATTCCGCAATTCGTCGTCAACATCGTGTCGATGGACTTGATCGAGCAGATGAATTTTTCGTCGGGCGATTTTCCGCCGGAGGAAGACGAATTCGAATGGGCGGGCCTGACCGCAGTGCCGTCCATGAAGGTGAAGCCGCCGCGCGTTGGCGAATCGCGCGCGCATCTCGAATGCGAAGTCATGCAAATCGTCGATGACGGCGACGTGCATATCGTGCTTGGCCGCATCGTGCATGCGCACGTCGATCCGTCGGTGTGGCGCAACGGCCGTATCGATCCGCGCCTGCTCAATCCGGCCTGCCGTCTTTCCGGCTCGGCTTACGCCCAGCTCGGTGAAATCGTCAACGTCGCGCGGCCGCAGTGGAAGGAAGTCAAAGGCAGCAAGGGTCAGGAAAAAATGCCGCGCATGGTCAAACGCAAATAAATCGCAGAGCCGGGGGAGCGCAAATGAAGAGAACATTTTTCCCGCCGCTTGCCGCGGCGCTTGCTCTGTCGGCCGCCGGCCTGCCGGCCGTTGCGCAGCAATACCCGGCCAAACCGATCCGCCTGATCGTGCCCTTCCCGCCCGGCGGCGGCAACGACATCGTTGCACGCACCATCAACGTCAAGCTGCCCGGCCTGCTTGGCCAGAACCTGATCATCGACAACCGGCCCGGCGCCGGCGGCAACCTCGGCGCCGAACTCGCGGCGAAAGCGCCGCCCGATGGTTACACGCTGTTCATCGCCAACAATTCGCTGACGACCAATCTGAGTCTCTACGCAAAGCTGCCCTACGACCCGTTCCGCGATTTCGCGCCGATCGCGATGGGTGCGACCTCGCCAAACATGATCGTCGTGCATCCGGCGCTGCCGGCGCGCAACGTGAAAGAACTCATCGCGCTGGCGAAAGCCAAACCCGGCGAAATGACTTTCGCCACTCCGGGCCCCGGCACGCCCACGCATCTGGCCGGCGAACTGTTCCGTTCGCGCGCCGGCATCAATGTGCTGCAAGTGCATTACAAGGGCGCCGGGCCGCTGATGGTCGATCAGATCGGCGGCCACGTCATGGTGAGTTTCACCGCGCCCATCGTTTCCAAACCGCACGTCGATTCAGGGAAACTGCGCGCGGTTGCGATCACCACCGAGAAACGCTGGTCGGGCATGCCGGATCTGCCGAGTGTGGCCGAATCCGGTTATCCGGGCTTTGACGTGTTTGCGTGGTTTGCCTATTTCGCACCGGCCAACACGCCACGCGACATCATCATCCGCCTCGCCACCGATATAGGCCGCGTGCAGCAGATGCCGGAGATCCGCGAGCGTCTTGCCAGTCAGGGCATAGAAACCGGCGCTACCGGCACGCCCGAGGGTTTCGCCGCCTTCCTGAAAAAAGATTTCGAAGTGTGGGACAAGCTGATCAAGCAACAGGGCATCAAGCTCGAATAGTCAGGCCCCGCCCAACTTCTGCGCGAAGGCGCGGATGTCGGCTTCCTTTTCGATCTGCATCGTGCGCTCGATGATTTCGCGCGACAACGCCGCGCCCAATACCGGCTCAGCCTGCGTCATGAATTTTTTGCTGACGTCATCCCAGGTCATCGGGCTGTTCGGATCGCCCTTCGGATACAGCACCTCGCGGTAGAAAATGCCGCGTTTTGTTTTGACCTCGACCGCGGCAGGCCGCGCGCCCTGCTTGAACAACGCGGTCAAACCGGGCTTCGCCTTGAGCGTCGAGACCGCCATCAGTTTTGCCACATCCGGGTTCTTCAGCCACGCCGGCTCGAACTGCGCCGACGTGCATTCGCCGGCCACCAGCCCGATCGCCGTGCAGTAGTAAAAGCTGTGGTCGGCGGTTTCCTTGTTGGTCGGCGCGAATTTGTGTTCGTCCCAACTCGGCTTGGTCACCGCCTCTTCATGCGCGTAGATGGTGATCGCTTCGACTTCGGCCGGCACGATCTTGTGTTCGGCGCGCAATTCAATCGCCGCCTGCACCATCGCCGGCGTCATGCCTTCGACCGGATAGGGCTTCAAGCCGATTTTCATGATGCGGAAGTCGCCGCGCTGCGGCACCAGCGGTTCGACGTCGACGCCGTTGGCGACACTCTTGCCGAAACCGTACGGGCCTTCGAGCAAAGTACTGCAACCGGTGAAGCCCTGCTTTGCCAGCAGTGAGTACAGAATTGCCTGACTGGCGACGATGGGCGCCGACAGCGCCTTGTCCATCGGAATGTCGCCGTGGCGGATTTCGGCCAGCGTGTTGGAGCGCGCACCCGACAAGGCGATTGCATGGCCGAGCTGTTGCGCATCAAGACCGAGCATGCGCCCGGCGCCCGCCGCTGCCGCGTACGAACACGCCACCGTGTGATGCCAGCCACGGTGCCACAGATTTTTCGGTACCGGCAAATCGGAGAAACGCATCTGCACTTCATAGGCGATGATCATACCGAGCAGAAAATCGGCGCCCGATCGCCCGCGCCATTCGGCCGCCGCCAGCACTGTCGCGATGGTGTCGCTCGGATGCGCGGTCCACGCCGGGCCGAAGTAGACGTCGTTGTAATCCTGATAACGAATCGCCACGCCGTTGGCAAGTGCGGCGAACTGCGCATTGGCCTTGGCGCCCTTCTTGCCGATCAAGGTCGCCTGCGCGCCACTGTCGAGTTCCGACACGCCCTTGCGCACGATCTGCGCGGGCGCACTCTCCAGACCGCCGTAACCGCAGGCCAAACTGTCGAGCAGGATGCGCTTGCTGTAATCGGCGACCTTGTCGTCGATCTCGGTCGATTGCAGCGCGCCCGCATATTCGCCAATGCGTTCAACGATGGTGCCCATTACGCCGGCACCGCCTGCCGTGCCGGCTGCTTGCTGCCGGCAAGCGCGTTCATCAATGGCACGAGGCTGTCGACCTTCTCCAGATTCAGCAAATCATGTTCAACGCTTTTCACCTGCTCGGGCGACAGGCGGTAGGCGGCGCAACCGCGGTACTTGTTCAGCGTGCGTTCTTCCTGCAAACCGTAAGTCGGGTCACCCGGCGCGTGCATGACGTTCTTCGGCAGGCGGCGCCCGTCGATCGTGACTATCGTGACCTGCACGCTGCCGTCGGCCGGATCGTCGACGTGTTTCAACTTCTGCATGACCGCGCGCACTTCGGGCTCCTGCGTGCGGCTCGCCGTGTAGTCGGGAATTTCCGACCAGCCTTTGAGGACGCCGAGCGCGTTGTTGAACGCCATCGAGAACTTGCCCTGCAATCCGGTCGCCGGTTTCGTATGCAGCAGCGGAATCAATCGGAAATCGACTTCGATCGCCTCGATGTCCGACGGTTTCAGCTTGTGCTCTTTGACGAGATCGATCACACCGGAAGTGGCGCGGTGCGTCGACCAGCACGCCGGATACCATTTGATGATCAAGCCGCGGCTCAGCGACCATACTTTGCCGAGCTTGGCGCAGACGAGTTCCTCGGTGTAATCGCCGGGGCCTTTGAAGGCGCGCAGGAAACCCTGCTCGCCGCCCAAGGCATCCTTGTCGGCGGTAAAGCCGCGCTGCGCGAGCAACGCTGCGAATACACCGTTGCGCGCGGCAAGACCCGCGTGCAGCGGTTTGGTCATGGTGCCGAAATTTTTCTGGATGCCGCAGGCTTCGGAGGCGGCGATGCCAAACGCATGCATGGTCTGCTCGCGCGTCAGTTTCAAAAGCCGCGCCGCGGTGGCGGTGGCGCCTATCGTGCCGTAAGGTCCGGTCGGATGCCAGCCAAGATGCCAGCTCTTGGTGTCGATCTTACCGATGGTATTGCGGTCGGCCATCGCGTTGCCGACTTCGTAGCCGGCGACGTACGCGATCAGCGCTTCCGCGCCGGACGGCTTGGTCAGATCGGCCAGCGCATAAATCACCGGTGCCAGCACCGCAGTCGGATGGCCGAAGCCGCCGACGTCGTCGTAATCAAGCGCATGCGCGAGCGTGCCGTCGGCCATCGCCGCTTCGGGCGCGCTCGTAGCAGTGCCAAGCCCGATCACGCGCGCCTGCGCGTTACCGCCGACAAAATCCAGATATTTGGAAATGATCGCCGAGGTCTCGCCCGTCGAACCGGCGAGCGCGACGCCGGTGCAATCGAGTATGCCCCACTTCGCCCATTTGACCGCGTCAGCCGGGATGTCGGCGAGTTTGAGTCCAAGAGTGAAATCCGCGCATGCCGATGTGACGCTCATTGTGCTATCCCCCGGGTTGGCTTCGCTGCGTTATCGCACTGTTACGTCTCAATGCGTGCGTCGAAAAAGACGATGCGAAATGCTACAAAGAAAGCTGCGCCCGCTCAAGGCAGCAGTTCTTATAGCAGCTTCCGTTTTTGTCATAGTGGCAAACCAGCGGCGCGAACCCGTTCCGCGCCTGCGCCACGACGTCAGGCCAGCACGGGCACTTTCAGCTTGTCCTGTGCAATGCCGGCCTCGAACCCGTCCTGCTGGAAAATATCGCGCGGCAGATGCGGCGCATACAACGAGATGAACGAGAGCAGGAAGCTGCGCAAGTACGTATGCCTGCGGATTGAAACATTAAGCACGCTCGACTTGAACAGATCGCCCGCGCCGACGATACGCAGGTTCCTGTCCTTGACCGGATCGAAGGCGATCGTCGCCAGAACGGCAATACCGAGACCGCGCTCGACGTACGCCTTGGTCACGTCGGCATCGACCGCGCTCAGCACGACGTTGGGTTTGAGGCCGGCGCGCGCGAAAGCCTCCTTGATCACCCAGCCGCCGCTGAATTCGGCGCCGAAAGTGATGATCGGATATTGAGACAGTTTTTCCAGCGTCAGCCGTTTCTCTTTCAGAATCGGATGGGCGCGCGGCGCGACGATACAGCGGGTCAGCCGGTAGGCGGGCACCGAAATCAGCTCATCGTAGGTCCGTGATGTTTCCGTCGTGATCGCCATATCGGCCTTGCCGGTGACGACCATTTCGCAACACTGTATGGGGTCACCCTGCCGCAAAGTCAGCCGCACGCCCGGAAAGCGTTTACTGAACGCTTCGATGACCCGCGGCAGCGAATAACGGGCCTGGGTGTGCGTGGTGGCCACCGTAAGGTCGCCGATATCGTTGGCCGAATACTCCTTGCCGATCAGACGCAGGCTTTCGATGTCCTGCAATATCCGCTCGGCGACGCGCACGACTTCATGCCCGGCCGGCGTCAGCGCCTCGATCTTGTTTTTTTTGCGGCGGAATATCTGCACGCCGATCTCGTCTTCAATCTCGCGGATCTGGCGGCTGATGCCGGGCTGCGATCTGAACAGGGTTTCGGCCGCCGACGACATGCGGAGCCCCTGCTTGACGACTTCGCATATCGCCCGCAATTGATGAATGTTCACGGTTCTGCTCCTGCGTGGGTTGCACTCGAGCTATGCTGTGCGGCGTGCTGCACGAATCCGGCCACGACCGCACCGGCCAGTATAGAAAATCCGGAAGCTGCTATTTGAATTTCATGCATTGGAGGACTGAAAGACTGTGTTATAAATTCGGCGGGCACACAAAAAACCCACAAAAAAAGGAGGAGGTTATGGACGATACACCAGTCCCCGCCCCGACCGCCGCGCGCGCGGATGAAGACTGCATCCTCCGCAAGCGCCCTGCTTTTTTGCCCGTGCGCCGCTGAAGACACGACGCCCGCGATGAGTCTCTTTCATTCCTCCATCCTGATGCTGACCGCCGCGGCGCTGGTAACCGCGCCACCGGCCTTCGCACAACCGTATCCCTCAAAATCAATCCGCATGTTGATCGGTTTTCCGCCGGGCGGCGGCGCCGACATTGTGGCACGCCAGTTGACGCCGCGCTTGAGCGAGCAACTCGGGCAACAGGTCGTCATCGACAATCGCGGCGGCGCCAGCGGCAACATCGCGCTCGAGATTCTGGCAAAAGCGCCGGCCGACGGTTACACACTGATGATGACGACGCCGACCGTAACGGTGAATCCGGCGCTGTATCCCAAGCTCGCCTACGACACGCTGAGAGACTTTGCTCCCGTGCGGCTGATCGCATCGACGGCGTACATACTCGTCGTGCATCCGAGCGTACCGGCGAAAACCGTGCAGGAATTGATCGCGCTCGCCAAAGCCAAACCGCGCCAGCTCAATTATTCGTCGGGCGGCAACGGCGCAGCGGCGCATCTTGGCGGCGAACTGTTTCGCAGCATGACCGGCATCGAGATCGTGCATGTGCCATACAAGGGTGTTGCGCCGGCACTGGTCGCGCTGCTCAGCAGCGAAGTGCAATTGACGTTCAGCAGCCAGCCGTCGACGATTCCGCACATCCGGGAAGGCCGCCTGCGCCCGCTCGGCATCACCAGTCCGAAACGTTCGAGCTTCACACCCGATATTCCAACCATTGCCGAATCGGGCGTGCCCGGTTACGAAAATACCGCGTGGTACGGCGTGCTGGCGCCGGCGCGCACGCCTGCCGCGATCATTGCCCGTCTGAATCTCGAGCTGACGAAACTGCTGGAGCTTCCCGAAATCAAGACGGCCATCGCCGCACAGAGTTTCGAAATCCTGCCGAGCAACCCCGCGCAGTTCGACGGATTCATCAAATCCGAACTGAACAAATGGGTCAAGGTGGTCAAAGACTCCGGCATGCGCATCGATTGATCGCGCGCGGCTATTTGAGCAGCAACGGGATCCCGCAAACAAACAGCGTCACGCACACCAGCTTGCGGAACGCCTGTTCGCTGATACTGACCTGCACGCGGTCGCCGACGTAAATGCCGATCAGCATCAACGGAAACGCCGCGGCGAACATGATCCACGCCTCGAGCGTGAATTCACCGACCGCGTAATAACCGATGCCGCGCACGATGCACAGCAACAGCAGCATCGCCGAGGTGGTGGCGCGAAACGCATCCTTGGCAACCACGCGCGCATCGAGATACATGGCGAAGAACACGCTGCCCATCGAGCCGAACATGGTGCCGACGCCGCCCGACAAAACGCCGGCGACCGGCTCGATCACGCGGCGCAGCCACTGCGGCATTGCACCCGGCCGGATCACCCCGACCAGCGATTGCACCGCATAGAGCAGAACGACCACGCCGAGCGCGCGCGTCAGCACCTGCGCATCGAGCGATTTGAAAAAATAAAGCCCGGCCGCAATGCCGACCGCGCACCACGGCATGAAGGCAACCATGGCGCGGTAATCGACGAACTTGCGGTCGCGGCCGAGGATGGCCGCCGACGAGGCAAAACCGAGCAAAGTCCACACCGGCACCAGTATCTTGATCGGCAGCACCAGCGCCAGCAGCGGCATGCCGAGCGCGCCGCCGAAACCGGTGCTACCGCGCAAGCCGTACGCCAGCAGCATCACCGCAACGCAATAGGCAATCTCCAGCGCGCTGAGTTCAGCCATCGACAGCCAATTTATACGCGCGTATCAGTTTGCCGAGGCGGTCGATTTCGGTTTTGACGTAGGCGCCGAACACTTCAGGCGCATCGCCGACGACGATGTAACCGAGATCGCTCAAGCGGCGCGCCACATCCGGGTTGCGCAATGCGCTGACCGTTGCGGCGTGCAACACGGTGACGATTTCCCTCGGGGTTTTGACCGGCGCCATCACACCGTACCAAGTGCCGAATTCATAACCGGAGACGCCGGCTTCACCGACGGTCGGATATTCCGGCAGCGACGGCACGCGCTTTGCGGTGGACACCGCCAGCGCGCGCAGGCGACCCTGCCGCACCTGCGGCAAGGCGGTTGCCAGCGGCAGAAAACTCACCGAGGTTTCACCGGAGACCACCGCCGTTACCGCTTCGGCGCCGCCGCGGTACGGCACGTGCACGATGTTGATGCCGGCCATGCCCTTGAAAATTTCGAACGACAGATAAATCGTCGAACCCACCCCCGACGACGAATAATTGATCGCGCCCGGCTGCGCCTTCGCCAGCGCCACCAGTTCGCGCACCGATTTTGCCGGCAGCGAAGGATGCACCACCAGCATGTTCGGCGACTGCACGATCTGCGACACCGCGGCGAAATCGCGCGCCAGATCGTAACCGGGATTTTTGTAGAGACTCATGTTGGCCGCCAGCGGCATGCCGACCTGCATCAGCGTATAACCATCGGCGGGCGCGCGTGCTGCGAGTTCGGCGCCGATATTGCCAGCCGCACCGCCGCGGTTATCGACGATCACCTGCTGGCCCAGCGCCGGCGACAAGCCTGACACGACGATACGCGCCAGCGTATCGGCACCGCTGCCGCCAGTGAAAGGCACGACGTAGCGCACCACCTTGAGAGGGAAATTCTGCGCAAAGCTGTCGGGGGCGGCCACGGCGCAGCCAAGCACGATGACGATGCAATGCAAGACAAATGCCGGCGGCATCATTTCAAAACCTCCCTCACCCGGCCCTCTCCCGGAGGGAGAGGGTTCCAGCCGTTGGCATGCCGGGCGTGCGCCAATACGCCCCGAAAACCCGTCGCGTTGCTTCCCTCTCCCTCCGGGAGAGGGATCGAGGGTGAGGGAAGCCGTCGCAAACCGTGGCCAACCAATGCCCCTCACCGCGCTCATCGCACATTAGCGAGCAGCAACAGCAGGCCGCCCAGCACCGCGATGTTATTCAGCAGCATGACGCGCCCGACGTTGCGGCGCATGGGA
Organism: Betaproteobacteria bacterium; assembly: GCA_025363435.1. Lineage (GTDB taxonomy): Bacteria > Pseudomonadota > Gammaproteobacteria > Burkholderiales > SG8-41 > PALSA-1004. The sequence continues at coordinate 5,960 of JANYDY010000060.1, read as the reverse complement.
TCGGTGGCCTGCCAGAAGCGGTGAAAGATCACTGTCGCGGCGATCGTAAACACGATCAGGCACCACACCCCGATATCGGCATGCCAGCCGGTGAGAAGCAACGCACAGCCGCTGAACTGCAGCACGATGCCGAACCAGAAGGCCGCCGCCGGCAGCGGCGTATGCGCGGCGGCCATGCGGTCGATGTGGTCTTTGATGCGTTGCGGCGTCAGGTTACACAACCCCGCCACCAGAAAGAAAAACACGATGCACAGCCGGCCGGCCGCGTCGAGCGCGGATGCATCTTGAAACATGGACTTCCCCTCCCCCTCGGGTTTAAACGGCGGCGCACAAAGCCAGGCGACCCGCCGTTACAAAAGTTTACATCTTGTGCGGGACTGAAACCGCCGCTCGCGCGTTAAATACTCACAGCCGCGTGTTTTTCGCGCGACAGACCACAGGAGGCGAACATGAAAACCATGATGACAGCGACTGCGGCACTGCTGGTACTTGCGGGTTGCGCCGAAGTTCCGGTCTACGAACAATCATACTATTCGCGGGAACCGGGCTACTACCAGTCCGGCTACTATCCGCCGTCGCGCGTGGTCTATGCCCCGGCACCGGTGTACGTCGAACGCACCACCATCGTGCAACCGGCGCCGCGCATCATTCGCGAACCGGTCGTGATACGCGAACCGGTGGTGATCCACGAACCGGCGCGCGGCGGACATGAGCCGTGGCGCGCAAACAACGAGCCGCCGCGCGGTCCGCACGACCCGGTGCGGGCGAACCGCGAAACGCCGCGCGCCGCGCCGGAAGCGCCACGGGTCGCGCACGACCGCCCGAATCCGCCGCAAAGCCAGCCGCGTGCCGCCCAGGAAACGCCACGTGTCGCCAGCAACCGCAATGAAGGAACGCCGCGCCGCGACAATGATCGCCGCGACGGCGACAAGCGCTAGGAACGCTCTGCACAACGCCCGTTCGCCCTGAGCCTGTCGAAGGGTGAACGAACTGGCCGGTTGTTTTGCCCCCACTCCGTTCATGGCTCGACAGGGCTCTCCTGAGCGAAGTCGAAGGACTCAACACGAACGGAGTGGATAATTCAGCGCTTACGCAAGAAGCCCGGCAAGCAGTAGCGAACGGCGGAGCCAAGCGGCCCCGCCGCTGTCGTTTACGCGTCTATTCGGCGCGGATGTCACGCTCCTTGATGACGCGACTCCACTTGTCCATCTCGCGCTTGAGATGCGCGGCCGCCTCCTCGGGCGTGCTGGCGATGACGTCGATGCCCTTCTGCGAAAACTGCTGCGCCTGCTCGGGCACGCCGAGAATTTTTCTGAGCCGCTCATTCAGCAGCGTCACGATCGCGCGCGGCGTGCCTTTCGGCGCCATCACAACGTGCCATGTCAGGAATTCATAACCGGGCAGCGTTTCGGCCACCGTCGGCAGATCCAGACCGGCGCGCCGCTTGAGGCTGGTGATCGCCAGCCCGCGCAGGCGCTTCGCCTCGACCAATGGAATCGTTTCCGGAACATTGGCAAACGTGACCGTTACTTCGCCGCTGATCGCCGCGACCAGCGCGGGCCCGCCGCCCTTGTAATGCACGGCGACGATGTTGGTCTTGCCGAGGTAGTTGAAGAGCTCGCCCGCGATGTGCGGATTGGTGCCGATGCCGGCAGTGCCGTAATTGAGCGTGCCGCGTTTGGAGTGCGCAAGGCCGAGCAGATCGCGCACGTTGCGCACCGGCAGCGACGGATGCACGGCGACGATGGCCGACGACGACGACAGCAATATGACCGGCTCGAAATCGTTCTGCAGATCGTACGGCACGCGGCTCATCAGGTAGACATTGGTCACGAGCGGCAGCGTGTTGATCAGCAGCGTGTGGCCGTCGCCCGGTGCGCGCGCCGCCATTTCCGTGCCGATATTGCCCGAAGCACCCGTGCGGTTGTCCACCACCACCTGCTTGCCGAGCGACTCGCCGAGCTTCGGCGCGAGCAGCCGCGCGATCACGTCGACGCTGCCGCCGGGTGGGAACGGCGTAATCAGGCGGATCGGTTTGGACGGGTAATTGTCGGTCTGGGCAGACGCAAATGCGGGCAGCATCAGCGCTGCGCAACCAGCCATTGCAGTGATTATTTTCTTATTCAACATGGAGGCCTCCGTTGGCGGAACTATACAACGCGCGTAAAAGCATGGTCCTCGAATAAGAAAATCGGCTGATTGGCGGTGAATGTCCGTGGGATATGCTAGAACAAAAGCGGCTAAACTCAATTACCAGTTCTGACCACCGTAGATATATCGAGCCTGGCCCGTTTAATCGCGTTCGCATCATCCGCGAATTGCAAGGCCTTAGTCAAAATCAACTTGCTCAGCGCACTCGTATCGCGCAAGCCACTCTATCAGCCATCGAGAACGACCGTGTTCGCCTCGGGGTTGAGCGTGCCAAAGTAATCGCGCGCGCGTTGAAGTGTCATCCTGCCGTTGTGGTTTTCCCCGGATGGGAGGATCATCTTGAGCCTGCAGCATAACCATCGCTTGCACTTGACGGCCTGCGGCCGCTGGTGAAACAGACGTTGTGCGGCACGGAACATAGAGTGACATTTGTCCCGCCATGTGGGTCACGCAATTGCGACAAAGGAATGAACATGCGTCAATTTTATTTATACCCGGCTATTCTGTTTTTCCTTTGGGTCGCCACCGGTTTTGCGCCGGTCGAGCGCTTGCTTGGCGTCAACTTCATGGCGTCCGCACAAGCACAGGGGCAGCCAACCGCAGCGCAGCAGATCCCACCAGGCACGCGCGAGGTGCCAGCGCGCGCGATCCCGGTACCAGACACCGTCAGCCCGCAGATGCAGGCGGTTATTGCGCGGCCGTTCGATCCCGCCTTCAATCTCGTGCCGCAAACCACTGCCGAGTGGAAGGCGAGAGTCGAAAAGGTGGCGCTTGCCACATTAGCGGGGCTACCAAAGCTTCGCGAGACGCTCGAAGTTACGGTGCAGCCCACCACCATGGCTGGAGTGCAGGTCTTCATCGTCACCCCGAAGGTGATCGCGCCGCAGAACCGCGACCGCGTACTGATGCATCTTCACGGTGGCGTCAGAGTATTTGGCCCTGGCGAATCGGGGACACGCGAAGCCATCCTGATGGCTGGGTTCGGCGGCTTCAAGGTGATTTCTGTCGACTACCGTATGCCGCCCGATTTCCCTTTTCCTGCCGCACTGGATGATGCCGTGGCGGTATATCGAAACCTCCTGCAAACGACTGACGCGAAGAAAGTCGGCATTTTTGGCGCCTCTGCGGGCGGCAGTCTGACGATCACGACGTTGTTGCGGGCCAAGATGGAGGGTTTGCCGATGCCTGGCGCTATCGCGCCGGGCACGCCGACGGTGGATCTGACCAAGACCGGCGATACCTTGTTCACCAACGCAATGGTCGACAACTTCCTCGGCACTCAGGATGGCTTCATACGCGCAACGGCGCTGCTCTACGCCAACGGGCGCGACCTGAAAGACCCGCTGCTATCGCCGATCTATGGTGATGTGCAGGGTTTTCCTCCCGCCATTCTGACCAGCGGCACGCGTGATCTGTACTTGTCTAACACCGTACGGATGCACCGCAAACTCCGCGCGGCTGGCGTTGAGGCGGTGCTGCAAATGTGGGAAGGTCAATCACACGTACAGTACATGAGCGATATCACCGCACCGGAGGTCAAGGAGTACCACAACGAAGTCGCGCGGTTCTTCGAACTGCATCTTGGGCGGTAAGATTTGTGGGATTGATGGGGTCAGTGCAACCTTCTCGTTAAGGGCACCGTATTGGTGACCAAAAGTTACACTGACACTAATTACGCATTTTCAAACGAGAGCCCCATGGCCAAATACCTGATCTCCTTTCCAAGCGCGGCGATGGTCGTGCCCGACGGCGAATTGGGGGCGGTGGGCCGCGATGCACATGCTGTGATCGACGAGGCGAAGGCCGCTGGCGTCTACGTCTTCGGCGGCGGCATCGACGAATCCGTTCCGCCTGTGCTTGTCTCGGCCGATGGTGCGTTCGCCGAGGGCGGATATCCGTGGGCGCCTCCGCTCAACGGCGGCTTCACCGTGCTCGAACTTCCATCGCGCGAGAAGGCCGTCGCGTGGGCCGCGCGCATCGCGAAGGCTTGCCGCTGCGACCAGGAGCTGCGCGTCTTCGGTACGATCCGCAGCCCTGAGGAGGGTTACCATGCTTAAAATCTCGATCGTTGCCGCCAGTTTGGTCTGGCTTACTTCCTGCGCGAACGCGCCGCAGGTTTCGCCGGCCGCACGTTCGGAACTGGCGCCGACCGGCAAGCTGCGAGTGGGGATCAACTTTCAGAACACTCTTCTCACGCGCAAAGACCCGGTGACCGGCGAGGCCGGCGGCATCGCGCTCGACCTCGCGCATGAATTGGGCCGGCGAATGGGCGTGCCGGTCGAAATCGTTCCTTACCCTACCGCCGGCCATCTCGCCGACGCGGCGAAGACCGGCGGCTGGGACGTTGCCTTCCTCGCGGCCGAACCGCAACGCGCAGACGTCATCGCCTTCACTGCACCTTACCTTGAGATCGAAACGACGTACCTGGTGCCTGCCGGATCGCCGTTTCGCACCGTCGACGACGTGGACCGCGATGGCGTGCGCATTGCCGTCGGCGCGAAAGGCGGTCCCGACCTCGCCCTGAGCCGCATCGTCAAGCGGGCGCAGATCATACGCGCGCCATCGACCCCCGACTCGGTCAAGCTGTTCGTGGCCGACAAGCTGGATGCACTCGCGGGTCTCAAGCCGCAGCTCGTCGTAAACGCCGAACAGATTCCGGGCACGCGCATACTCGAAGGCCGGTTCAGTGTCGTCGGGCAGGCGGTCGGCACCCACAAGAACCGCGACGCCGGCGCGAAATATTTGAGCGAGTTCGTCGAGGACATCAAGGCCACCGGGCTGGTCGCGCGGGTGATGGAGAAGAACGGCGCGCGCGGCCTTACGGTCGCGCCCAGAGCGGCCTTGCAGGGTGGATAGACCAAGGCACCTTTGATCAAGGGATACGCCATGTTTAACCGCCGGCTGTCGTTCCTGTTTATTGCCGCACTGCTCGTCATGACCTCCGCGCACGCCGCGGAGCCTTCCAAATGGGCGGCCGGCTACGACGCGGCGACGAAGACGCGCTTCATTCCGATCGAGCTCTGGACAGGCGGCGAGTGGGACGGCAGCCGCGAGTTGAAGCTCACACCGGCAAATCTTTCCTTCGGCGGAGGCGCGAAGCGCATCACCGGCCCTGTGCCGTGGACCCGGCCGAGTACTGGCGAAACGGTTCAGGTGTACGAGCGAAACAACAAGGGCAAAAAACAGCTGTTCACGCTCTCATCGCGGGGCGACGGGCTGGGACGCGTTTTCGACTCGCGCTACGCGCGGGATTGCGTGGACGAGGTGAAATTCCCTCTCGGCCTCTGGAAGGAGGAGGAAACCCGCGTGTTCGACCTGTCATGCAACGACGGCAAATTGCGCCGCAAGATCACGCTGACGATCGAGAAACTGGATTTTTCCCACGACGGTGCGCCGCACTCGCTGCAATTCCACTGGGTCGTGGACGACGGGAAACGTCCCGGCACCGACATGCACTACACCTACAGTCCAGGGCGCGGCCTGGTCTCGTTGGACGACGATTGAGTCGGGCGCGGGTGAACGCCGGCATTGGCACGTAGGCGGATTGCATACGGCGCAATGCGCTGCGCTTATTACGCCCTACCTATTAGCCGACGCTGACTGCTTCGCCGCTCGCCATCGACTGCACAATCGCATCGAACGCCGCCACCGTCTCGACCATCTGCGACGGCGTGATCGGGTAAGGCGCGCCGCCGTCGGCTGCGATCGCGAAGGCTTCGAGCTCGGCTTTCAGCGCATCGACCGCGTCAAACGTCAAACGCTGCGGCGGCACACCGGATTTGCGAATGACGAGTTCGGTCGCGCCGATG
>JANYDY010000048.1 GCA_025363435.1 Betaproteobacteria bacterium | reverse complement strand
CTCGGGCAGATGTGGCACCACGCCGGGCACCCAGCGCCAGTCGGGCGTCTCCGCTTTCCACAGATGAACTTGCGCATCGACGATCATGCGCTTCGCCGCAGGCGGCGCGGTGATCTGCTGGCAGCCCTGCGTGATGAGACCAGCACCGGCGCCCAGTGTGCCGGCAACGAAACGACGGCGTGAAATCATTACGCGCGTACTCCCTGCGCTAGGCAAAAATCATCGCGCCGCCATTCACATGCATGATCTGGCCGGTGATGAAGCCGCCGCCGGGGCCGCACAGGAAGCGCACCACAGAAGCAATTTCTGCCGCGTCACCGGTGCGCCCCAGTGGAATCTTGCCTTTGGGGTCTGCGCGCGCGCTGCGGTGAGCGGGCCGCGTCGTGTTGATGCTGCCGGGCGACACGCAGTTCACGCGTATGCCGTCCTCTGCGAGTTCTTTGGCAAGCGCGCGCGTCAACCCGACCAGCCCGCTCTTCGCCGTCGTGTTGTGCGATTTACGATTGCCGCCAAGCAGCACAGCGTCGCCGCCGAGGGTGATGATGTTGCCATGCCGGTTCGCGAGCATCGACGGCAGGCAGGCCTTGATGCAGTGAAACGAGCCGTCGAGTGTGATCGACATCGTGCTCCGCCAATCCTCGAAGGTCATGTCCTTGAACAGCATCTCGCGGCGCTGCGAGGCGTTGAGGACGAGGATGTCGATTTTGCCAAAGCGCCTCATCACGCCCTCGCCCATCGCGTGTACCGCAGCGGCGTGCGCAATGTCGGCGATGAAAACTTCGGCATCGCCGCCGTTCGCGCGGATCTCCTGCACCACCGCTTCGGCCTCTTCGCGCGAGCGCAGCGTGTTGATCGCAACGGCGGCCCCGGCCGCAGCAAGTGCGAGCGAGATCGCGCGTCCGATATTCTTAGCGCCGCCGGTGACGAGCGCAACCTGGCCGGCGAGCTCGCGGCCCTCAGTTGGCAAACCCGCGGGTAGACCCTGTAATGCCATGCATGTCTCCTTGTGCTTTATCCGTATCGCGCTGCGCTGTCTTGGAACGACGGTGCCGACGCGATATTATGCGCGGATTCGGCACGCGCGATTTACAGAAGGGTGCACTGATGAAATTTGAAGCAAGCTTGCTGCTGACGGTCCTGACCGGCTGTGCGTCGGCGCACAACGTGCTCGCGGCCTACCCGGAACGGCCGATCCGCATGATCGTGCCCTCCGCCGCCGGCGGACAACCGGATACGAATTCGCGCATGATCGCGCTCGAACTTGGCAAGCAACTCGGCCAGCAGATCGTGGTCGACAACCGCCCGGGCGCCAGCAGTTCGATCGGTTTCGAGGCGGTCGCCAGGGCGCAGCCGGATGGCTATACGATTGGATATGGCGCGTTTCCGCTCGCCACTAACCAGAGCCTGCTCGCCAGGGTTCCATACGATATCAACAGGGATTTCCGCATGGTGATCCTGACGAACATTTCACCCAACATCATCGCCATCACACCGGCGCTGTCCGTGAATTCGGTGTCTGAACTGGTTGCGTACGCCAAACGCAACCCGGACCAGTTGCTGTTCGGCTCCGCCGGTAGCGGCGGTTCGATGCACCTCAGCATCGAGTTGTTCAAGCTGATGACGGGCACGCGCATGGTGCACGTGCCGTACAAAGGCATGCAGCAGGTCATCACCGAAGTCATCGGCGGCCGCCTTCAGCTCACCGCCGACAACGTGACCTCGGTGCTGCCGCACGTTACGGCAGGCCGCTTGCGCGCACTGGGTGTGACAGGTCCGCGGCGCATTCCGCTGGCACCCGACATTCCGACCGTGGCCGAAGCAGGTGTTGCGGGCTACGAGATTACTGCGTGGGGCGGCTATATGGCGCCGGCGGGAACACCCGATGCCATCGTCGCCAGACTCAACGCGGAGCTCAACAAAATCATAAGTTCGCCGGTAATCCGCGAACGGTGGGTGGCGCTGGGGATAGAACCTGTAGGCGGCACGCCCGAACGTTTCGCCGAACATGTCAAAACGGAAACCGCGAAATGGACGGACGTGATCAAGCGCGCGGGGATCAAAGGCGAATATTGACGTTCCCCGGACCGCATACATATAAGCGGTTGTTTACCTGTGCGGGAAGTACCGTTGCGCCACTGCTCCACGGGGACAGACTGTTCTAAACCCGATTCAACTTCCGCTTCCGCCCCGACGCCGCACTTCGCTCCTGGCTCAGTGGCTACGGTGAATATCGCAGGGACTTATTCCGGCTTGATGCCCGCCGCCTTGATGACCTTGGCCCATTTTGCGGCTTCGACACGCAGGCGTTCGGCAAACTGTTCCGGCGTGCCTCCTTCCGGCGTGAGTCCCGCGGCGGCAAATCTTTCCAAGATGACCGCAGACTTAAGGGCTTTATTAATCTCGGCGTTCAAACGCAAAACGATATCGCGCGGCGCGTTTGCCGGCATTATGTAACCACCGATCGGAACCACGTCAAACCCGGCTACGCCGCCTTCGGCGATGGTCGGGATGTCGGGCAGGTTCGGATTGCGTTTCGGCGTCATCACGCCGAGCGCACGCAAGCGCCCGGCGCGCACATGCGGCAGGATCGAGGGCGCGTTGTCGATAACGATATGTATCTGCCCGGCCATCGTATCGGTGATCGCCTGCTGAATGGCCTTGTAGGATATCTGAACGATCTGCGTTCCAGTCATCATCTTGAACAGTTCGAGACCGAGAAACTGGGGCGCGCCTACGTCGGCGTATCCGGCCGAGAGCTTGCCCGGCTGCGCACGCGCGTAATCGATCAGTTCCTGCGTTGATTTGACGGGTAACGCAGGTGATACCGTCAACATGAACGTGCTGGAGTTCTGATGAATCAAAGGCTGAAAGTCCTTGACCGTGTCGTAGGGCAGCTTCGCAAACAGACTGGGATTGGTGATGAATGGAAAAGGCGAGAAGCCGAAGGTGTAGCCGTCCGCCGACGCCTTGGCAATCGCATCAATGCCGATGATGCCGCTCGCCCCGGCGCGGTTGTCGACCACCACCTGCTGTGCCATCTGCCTGGTTAGTTCGCTCGCCATCAGACGCGCCATTACATCGGGGCCGCCGCCGGGCGCGGACGGCACAATGAGCCTGATCGGTTTGGAGGGGAAGGGTTGTGCGCACAACAACCCGCTAGTAACAGCGCCGCCCGACAAAATGGAAAATGCAAGTGCCACTTTAATGATCGAACTCATAACCTCTCCGACTTTCAGTTGAGGCGCACCGGGTTACGCCGAAGCAACGGCACCGCGAATGCGCCTTATACGTGCACTCGGCAACAATAGTCCTGTTTCATATTATGCGAATGTTCTATACCGCACAACGCGATTCTCCATGACGGACATGGTGCGATGCGGCAGCGCACGGCGAAGGACCGTTCATGGCCGTTTTTCGCCCTTTGGCTGACAAGTGCCCACCGGTCAATACCGGAACTTTGCGCATTGTGCAAAAAATGAACTTAGCCAAATGCTCCGAGGAGACGGACCACGGATATTGTCCAGGCAGAGAACAAAACCGTGGTCTGTCGCCTTGGTAACGCCCTTGGTAACGTTCATCAATCCGCCTTTGACAGCCCAGTGATAGAGTATCGATCGGTGTCAAGGAGAAACCACAATGCAATTGCGGGTGCTGGGCTGTTCCGGTGGTATCGGCGGGTTGCAAAACCGCACCACCTCGTTTCTGGTTGATCAAGACATCCTGATTGATGCCGGCACCGGCGTCGGCGATCTTTCGCTCGCCGAGCTAACGCTGATCGACCATATCTTCGTCACGCATTCGCACCTTGACCACGTCAACTCGATTGCATTCTTCGTCGATTCGGTCGGCGCGCTGCGACCTAATCCGGTCACTGTCTACGCACTGCCGCAAACCATCGCCATCCTGAAGAAAAATCTGTTCAACTGGGACATCTGGCCCGACTTCACCGTAATCCCCACACCCGAACAGCCGTGGTTGCGTTATCAGGAAGTCCAGGTCGCTGAAACGATCACCCTCAACGGCCGCAAAATAACCGTGCTGCCCGCCGTGCACACGGTGCCGGCAGTCGGCTACCAGCTCGACAGCGGCAAGAGCAGTCTTGTATTCACCGGCGACACCGGCCCCAACGACGCGCTGTGGAAAATCTTGAACAAAATCGAGAACCTGCGCTATCTCATCATCGAAACCGCGTTTTCCGACAAAGACCGCGCACTGGCCGAGTTGTCCAAACACCTTTGCCCGTCCATGCTGGGCGAAGAACTGGCCAAACTGACGCGCCCCGCCGAGGTCTACATCACCCACCTCAAACCGAGCGAAATCGAGCTGACGATGCTGGAAATCGAAGAGCTGGAGACGGCGACCATGCCGCGACCGCTGGAAAATAACCAGGTATTCGAATACTGATACTGCAGGCGCGTATCATGGACGCGCGGCGCAGCAATCAAGCAGGCGGTACGGCGCGTCGTAATATTATTTTGTTCAATGCGCCTTATTGGATTTTGCAACAGAAATGAAAAAACAGGTTTCCGTTGAAGAGCTGCAGTTCGGCGTTTACATCCACGCTCTGGACCGGCCGTGGACGGAAACGCCCTTCATGTTTCAGGGCTTCCTGCTGAATTCTGATGCCCAGCTCAATGCGCTGAAGAAATTCTGCAAGACCGTTTTCATCGACACCGAAAAGGGCGCGAACGTTTCCGCCACTTCGCCGTTTGCCGGCGGCGCCGTACTGCCGAGCGTGCTGGAAACGATCAAGACCAAGACCGTCTACGAAGAGAAGGTGCACGTCACGCGCGAATGGACGACCGCGCAAAAGGCGCAGACTGCCGCCGCAGTGGTCATGCAGGATGTTTTCGGCGCAATCAAGGCGCGTAAGGAACTCGACGGCCCGCGCATCCAGGCCGCCGTGCAGGGCATGACCGACAGCGTTGTGCGCAACCCCGACGCCATGCTGCTGCTGGAACGCATGAAAGTAAAAGACCCGAACTCATTCGACCGCGCCATCGGCGTTTCGGTCTACATGATCACCTTTGGTCGTTTTCTTTCAATGCCGCGCGAACAGCTCGATCTGCTCGGTATTCTGGGGTTGATGCAGGACATCGGCAAGCTGCGTTTGCCTGCCAATCTGCTCAACAAAAAAGAACCCCTGACCGATGGTGAGCAGAAAATATGCCGCGACCATCTGCGGCACTCGCTCAACATCCTGAATGAAACACCGGGCATACACCCGGATATTCCGGCACTGGCAATGCTGCATCACGAACGCATCGACGGCAGTGGTTATCCGAAAGGGCTGAAGGTCCAGCAGATCGGCCTCATCGGCTGCATCGCCGGATTGATTGACAGTTATGACGCGATGACCGAGGTCAAGTCCTACCGCGAGCCGCTGCCGCCGGCGCAGGCGCTGCAATTACTTTACGCCGAGCGCGGCACCAAGTATGACGGCCCGCTGGTGGAACAATTCATCCAGTGCATCGGCACTTATCCGGTGGGTGCAGTGGTCGAACTGCATTCGGGCGATATCGGCATCGTCATCGCGCGCAATCCGCGCATGAAGCTGTTCCCGCGCGTGATGGCGGTCTTCGACATGCACAAATCGCCGATCAAACCGCCTAGAATCGTCGAGTCGGCCGGCATCAAACGCACATTGCCCAAAGGAAGCATCGAAATTGATCCCTCCGAATACTTCCTCTGACAACGGTGACGACGCGGCAGAACCGGCCGCTGACGCAGGGCTAACCGCACTGGTGGCGCGTCTGGCTGGCGAATTCAGTGTTGACGCCCCAACCCTCGGCCGCGTTGCCGCGGCGTTCGAAGAAACGCGAAAAAATGCACCGGATATTTTTGTGCCGACCACCGCCGCCCTCGCCGCCGCGTTTGCAGATCTGGCCGGCACAGAAGACGCCGAGGCCGCACCGCTCTACGCCGCGCTCGGCGAATGGGCACTCGATGCCGAGGGTGAACCGATCGAACGCATGCGAGCGGATTGCCTGCGCTTTCAGGGCGCGCTGACGCGCAGCGCCCTGCGTCTGCATGAGCATAGTCCCGAACAATGCGAGGAGCATCTGCTCGCACTGCAACGCTACACAATGCTACAGGTTGCCCTGCTCGCCTCGCTGGCTACGCGCAGCCAGGGCGAAGGCGGTGTGGTGCGTACGCTGCCCACGCCGGAATACGCCGCATTCATGGACATCTTCCGCGCCACCATCGAAGCGCACCGCAAAGACGGCAAACAACTCGGCCTGCTCGTGCTGCAGGTGGCGAAAATAGAACAAGTCGACCGTCTGCTCGGTATGCAGAAGGGCGAAGCCTTCATGCTGCGCGTGACACGGCGCCTGCGCGAAGGCGTGCTGCGCACGCAGGACCGGCTCGGCCGCATCAGCCGCGACCAGTTCGCCTGCCTGCTGCCGCGCATCGCCGGCGAAGGCGTGGCGATACTCGCAGCCAGCAAAATTCTCGGCGCACTGGGCATGCCGATTCCGATCGGCGGACAATCATTCGACACCGACGCCGTGATCGGCATCGCGGTTTACCCCGATCACGGCGACGATCAGCAAACGCTGGTTCGCAACGCCAAGCTGGCCGCCGGCATCGCACGCGGCACGGCCGAGCGCTTTGCGGTGTATCAAGCCACGCAGGGTGAAAGCGAAGAGCGCAACATGCAGTATGAAATGCGTCTGCGCCTGGCCCTCGAACAAAGCCAGCTCAAACTCGGCTTCGAACCACAACTCGATCTGCACAGCCACCGCATCGCCGGGCTCGGCTGCACGCTGCGCTGGAGCGACGCAGAACTCGGCGAGGTTTCGGCGGCACGCACAATGGAAGCGGCGGAATCCTCGGGCCTCACGCGCGAAGTCACCTGGTGGCTGTTCAACAACGCACTGCGGCAGTACGCGGAGTTCGCGCCAGGCGGCGTCAACCTGCCGCTCTCGCTCAAACTGAGTGCGGGCGGCATCGCGCAGCCCGATATCGCCGAGTTCGTCGACCGCGCGCTGCGCACATGGAAGGTCGAACCGCACCGCCTGACGATCGAAGTGCATGAATCAGCACTTGCCACCGGCATCGAACAATTAAAGGAAACGCTCGCGCAGCTGAAAGGCTTCGGCGTGCGGCTGGGCATTGACGGCTTTGGCACGGCATCATGCTCGTTTGCCAGCCTCGCGCAACTGCCGTTCGACGAAGTGAAAATCGGCGCAACCTTCGTCGGCAACAATCCGCAGGGAATATTCCACGCCAAGGTCGTGCGCTCGCTCGCCCACGTCGCTCAGGATCTCGAATTCGCCGTCACCGCTGAAGGCGTGAAAGATGAAAACACCGCACTGGCACTATCAACAATAGGCTGCGAGCGCGTGCAGGGCGACTATGCGGGACGCACGCTCAGTGCGCAGGAAGTGCTGGCTTGCCGGTTTGACGCACCGCTGCAACCGCCGCTGGCGCCCGGCGCCTGAACGGCGCCGCACCGGCCGGTCAATACACGAACAGATTGACGAACTCGTTGACCGGCGTTGCCGCCAGCCGCGCTTCATTGGCGCACAAATCGAGTATCGCCTGCTGCTGTTTCGCCGCGAAGCGGCGCGCCAGATTTGTTTTGAATTTCTCTACCAGCAGCGGAATGCCGTCACGGCGCCGGCGCGGATGGCCGAGCGGGTATTCGATTTCGACTTTATCGGTTTTGCAGCCGTCCTTGAAGGTGACGCGCACTGCGGCGCCGTTCGAGCGCCGTTTCGGATCGAACAGGCTCTCGGTCAGTTTCTTGTCCATGGTCACGGTCATTTTTGCGCGCAGTTTGTCGATGCGTGGATCAGCCGCGGCGGCATCTTCGTAGTCATCAGCGACGAGCCGCCCGAAAATCAAACCAATGGCGGCGATGTACTGGATGCAGTGATCGCGGTCGGCCGGATTGTGCAGAGGCCCCTCTTTGATCAGGTGAAACGATTTGTCGTGCGTCCACATTTCGACTTTGGCGATGTCGTCGAGCCGGTCTTTGACGATCGGATGCAGCATGATCGCGCACTCGGCCATGCTCTGCCCGTGAAAACCCGCCGGATAGGCGATCTTGAACAGCACGTTTTCCATCACGTAAGAACCGAAGGGCCGCGTGTATTTGAACGGCTTACCCTTGAACAGTACGTCGTAGAAGCCCCAGGTTTTTGCCGTCAGCGCCGACGGATAACCCATCTCGCCTTTCATCGCCATTAGTGCCAAGCGCACGCCGCGGCTGGTCGCATCACCCGCTGCCCATGATTTGCGCGAGCCGGTGTTCGGCGCGTGGCGGTAAGTGCGTATCGCCTGACCATCAATCCACGCGTTCGACACCGCATTGAGTATCTCTTCGCGCGTGCCGCCGATTAAACCGGTGACGACTGCGGTCGAGGCGATTTTGACCAGGATCACGTGGTCGATGCCAAGGCCGTTAAAATTATTTTCCAGCGCGGTGATGCCCTGGATCTCGTGCGCCTTGATCATCGCCGTCAACACATCGTGAATTTTCAGCGGCGCCTTGCCGGCCGCAACATTGCAGCGCGAAATGTAATCGGCAGTGGCGAGTATGCCGCCGAGGTTATCCGAAGGATGCGCGCCGTTGCGGCCGAACCAGGCGTCGTTGTAATCGAGCCAGCGGTTCATCGTGCCGATGTTGAATGCAGCCGTCACCGGATCGAGCACATAGGAAGTGCCGGGCACGCGCGCGCCGTTGGGCACAATGGTGCCGGGCACCACAGGCCCGAGCAGTTTGGTGCAAGCCGGATAAGACAGCGCTTCGAGCCCGCAACCCAGCGTGTCCATCAGACAATAACGCGCCGTCGAATAAGCGAGCTTGCTGCTGATACGATGATTGGCGACGTAATCGGCAATCGCGACGATTTCACGATCGAACGGCGGACGCGCGCCGGATTTTTCTCTGCTCACGCTCAATCGACCTGAATGTTGGCGGCGCGCGCAACCTTCGTCCAACGCGCAATTTCCGC
>JANYDY010000034.1 GCA_025363435.1 Betaproteobacteria bacterium | reverse complement strand
GCGCCCGACGGCGGGCTGTTCAATACCTATACGAACGGCGGCCGGCCGCAGGATGCCGTCGCCAATCTCGGTCAGCGCTGGGAAATGGAGCAGATTGCGCTGCGCCTGTGGCCCTCGGCATCGACCATACAGGGCATGATTACCGCGACCTTCGATCTGATCGAGCGCCATCAACTCAAATCGCAAATGGTGCGCAAGCTGCGCATAGCGATGAGCAAGACCGCGGTCGATCTGCACGGCATTTTTCCGCGCTACAAGGCCAAGTTTGAAGCACTGCTGTCCACGCATTACGCCGCGGCTGTGATATTGCACGACCGCGAACTGACGCTGGCGCAGTTCGAGCCGGCGCGCTACGACGATGCGGTGTTGCGCCGCTTTTCCGCAGAACAGGTTGAAGTCGTCGCCGATGCGTCATTGAGCGGCGTGCAGGCGGTGGTCGAAGCCGAAACCACCGACGGTCGCAAGTTGTCCGTGCGCTGCGAACATCCGCTCGGTTCACCGGAAAATCCGCTGACGCGCGCGCAGGTCGAAGCCAAATTCCGCAGCTATGCGAAGGCGCGCCTGCCGGCGGCGAGCATCGACAAGATCATCGCCGCGGTCGGGCAACTGGAGAACCATGCTTCGGTGGCCGAATTGATGACGCTGCTGCGCGTTTGATAAAGCCCGTGGCACAGCGGGCTTGAAAGGGGAGGCATGTTTATCGCTGATGCACAGGCGCATATCTGGGCAGCCGAGACGCCTGCGCGTCCGTGGGTGCCCGGCCGCGAACCGCATCGCAAGACGCCGCTGGGCGCTGAAGAACTGCTGTGCTTGATGGATGAGGCCGGCGTCGGCCGCACCGTTCTCATACCGCCGTCGTGGGACGCCGATCGTAACGACCTTGTGCTGGACGCGGCGCGGCGTTATCCGCAACGCTTTGCGGCGATGGGGCGTTTCGATCTCGATGCGCAGGATGCAGCGGAACGTGTTGCCACCTGGTGTGATGAGCCCGGCATGCTGGGTTTTCGCATCAGTTTCAGTTTGCCGCGCTGGGCAGCGGCGCTCGAAGCGCAGCGCGTGGATTGGTTGTGGCAGGCCGCCGAGCGGGCGCAAGTGCCGATCGCGCTGATGGTTAGCCAGGCGCAATTGCTGCTGGTTGACCAGGTGGCGGCGCGTTTTCCCGCGCTCAAGCTCGTGATCTGCCACATGGCAATGCCGACCGAAGACAAGGATGAGGCGGCGTTTCGTGAATTCGATCGCATATTGCCGCTGGCAAAACGCGCCAACGTCATGGTCAAGGTCAGCGCCTTGCCGGCCTATACGAGTGCGCCCTATCCATTTCTGCCGCTACATCCCTATGTGCGGCGGGTTTACGATGCCTTCGGCCCGCGCCGCATGTTCTGGGGCACCGATCTGGCACGACTGCCTTGCACTTACCGGCAGGCGATCGACCTCTTTGTAAAAGAACTGCCGTGGTTGAGCGCGGACGATCAGCAATGGATCATGGGCCGCGGACTGTGCGAATGGCTCGGCTGGCCGCTGCCCGCAGCGCGCATCGCGTGAGAGCCGCGGCGATTCTCGTGTTTACCTGCGCCGCGTGCTGCACGCAGGCCGCGGCGCAGGTTTACCCGGACAAGCTTGCGCGCTACATCGTGCCCGGTTCGCCCGGCAGCGGCGCCGACGTGCTGGCGCGTATCGTCGCCGGCGGACTCGGCCAGTTGTCGGGGCAGCAGGTGGTGGTGGAGAACCGCACCGGCGCCGGCGGCAATATCGGCGCGGAGATTGCGGCCAGGGCGCCGGCGGACGGATATACGTTGTTCCAGATTACGTTGACGCATGCGCTGAATGTCAGCCTGTATAAAAAACTCAATTACGAGCTTTTGCGCGATTTTGCGCCGGTGACGCAGATCGCGACCTCGCCGTCGATGGTGGTCGTGCATCCTTCGTTGCCGGTGAAATCGATCGCCGAACTGGTGAAGCTGGCGAAAGCCAGGCCCGGTGCGATCAACTATGCCTCTGCGGGAACCGGCACACCGACCTTCCTCGCCGCAGAACTGTTCAAAGGGCAGACCGGCATCGATATGGTGCACGTGCCTTATAAAGGCGGCGGTGAAGCGATGACGTCGATGATATCCGGTGAAACCTCGGTGTATTTCCCCTCGGTCGGCATCGTAATGCCGCTGGTCAAAGACGGCCGCTTGCGCGCGCTGGCGGTGACAACGAGCAGGCGTCTGGTTTTCCAGCCGCAGTTGCCGACGGTGGCCGAATCCGGCTATCCGGGTTTTCAGTCCGGCAACTGGTATGGCTTGCTGGTGCCGGCAAAAACACCGAAGGAAATGATCGCGCGCGCGCGTGACGGCGT
Source organism: Betaproteobacteria bacterium (assembly GCA_025363435.1). Taxonomy (GTDB): domain Bacteria; phylum Pseudomonadota; class Gammaproteobacteria; order Burkholderiales; family SG8-41; genus PALSA-1004. Next base: position 24,985 of record JANYDY010000034.1, on the reverse strand, counting down.
GGTCGCAGCGCTCAATGACGTCAATGTCAAAAAACGCCTCGACGAGATCGCCTATATACCGGTTGGTGACCGGCCGGAGGAGTTTGCGGTTTTTCTGAAAGCGGAGATTGTCGAACTGGGTAAACTGGTGCGCCGCTTTGATCTGAGCGCGGATTGATTTTCAAGCATCGACTTTGATCGGGTACTCTATGAACAGGAATATCCCCGCGCTGGTTTTGACTGCACTGGCGGCGCTGCCGGCGCAGGCTGCGACAATTGTGGCGAAAGACTATCCGAACAGGCTGATCCGCATCGTTGTGCCGTACGGCGCCGGCGCCGGGCCCGACGTGGTTGGCCGCATCATCGCAGAGAAGCTCGGCCCCGCGCTCGGCACCAACATCGTATTCGAGAACCGCGGCGGTGGCGGCGGCATGCTCGGCACGGAGATCGTCGCCAAGAGCGCGCCCGACGGTTACACGCTGCTGCTGCAGGTTGCCGCGTACGCGACTTATCCGTTTTTCTTCAAGAATCTGCCCTACGACCCGGCTAAGGATCTGATTCCGGTTACGCTCGCCGCAAAAAATGTCGGCTATGTGCTGGTGGTCAATCCGAGCCTGCCCGCGCGTTCGGTCAGGGAACTGGTTGCGCTGGCCAAAGCGAATCCGGCAAAGCTCAATTACGGCACTGCGGGCGTCGGCAGCGTCATGCAGATGGCGGCGGAGTTGTTCGCTTATATGTCGACGATCAAACTCACGCCGGTGCACTACACCGGCGTGCCGGCGGCGCTCAGCGATACCATCTCGGGGCAGATTGAAATGGGTTTTCCCGCTGCGCCATCGGCTTTGCCCTTCATGCAGGCAGGACGTTTGCGCGTGCTGGCAATCACGGCGGACAGGCGCTGGAACAAAATGGCCGACACACCGACGTTAAGCGAGGCGGGCGTAAAAGGTTACAAATACATCGGTTGGTACGGTTTCTGGTTTCCTGCCGGCACGCCAGCCGAATACGTGGCGCGCGTGCAGAGTGAAGTGGCGAAAGCGGTGAAGGACGCAGGCGTGCAGCGCCGGCTCGAAGAGCAGGGGCTCGAAGGTGTTGGCTCGACGCCGCAGGAACTGGCGAAAATTATCGACGAGGAATTCGCGCTGAACAGAAAATTGACGGCGGCGATGGGAATTGTGCCGCAGTAATCAATGAGCGGCTGCGTCCCGGATGAACTCGCGCGTTGCCTTGGCGCATTCATCCGAATTGCTCGCGGCAACGTGATAAGAATCGCCGGGCAGCACCAGAAGTCTTGAATCCGGAATTGTCTCCTGCCACTTGCGCGTGACTTCGACCGAACCCAGGGCGCTGCCTTGTGTTGTAATCACCAGCGTCGGACACATGATTTTCGGCAGATCGGCAGTGATGTCGGCTTTCGGGATGTTGCGCACGAAACAGATCTGGCTGGATACCGGCGTTTTCGACATATGCTTTATCCACCATTCCACACCTACCGCGGGAAAGCCGCCGCCGAGCCTGCCGGCCATCGAGCGCCGCGCCCAGCCTTCGATGCCATCGCGCTCGATTTCAGCCGTGAGCGATTCGACGCGCGCGGCGACGTCGTAAACCGGCGGTGGCGTGCCGATCACCGTCAGCGTAATGACGCGATCGGGAAAACGTGCGGCGAAGCGGCGCGCAATGAAACCGGCGATCTTGGCGCCGACCAGATGGAAACGCTTGATTCCCAGCGCATCCATCAATTTGATGAAGTCGTCGATGACGACATCGATAGTCCACGGAAAATCGCGCGCCACTGGTGTTGATTGCCCGTAGCCGCGCATGTCGGGACGCACGATACGGTAATCACGTGCAAGATGCGGCACCCAGCCGAACCAGGATGCGCCGCTTTCGCAATTGCCGTGCAGCATCAGGATGGTTTGCGCTTCCTTCCACGGATCGGTGAAATTGTCGATCTCGTAGTGCATATTGAGATCGTTGCTGAGTTGTATCGATGGCATGGGCGGTTCCGTCGCGTCTATTCGTCAATCAAGCGGCTGAGCATACGACAGCGGCGCGCGCAGGGCAAAGTCTGCTTGACGCACTGCACGCGTAATAATAGATTCGGACGCTATGTTTAATTTGCGCGGTTTTCTGTTTGCGGCCTTGTTTGCAGCGCACACCGGCGCTGTGTCTGCGGCCGAAGCCTATCCGTCAAAACCGATCCGCATCGTCCATGGTTATCCCGGCAGCTCGTCGGAGACCAATGCGCGTCATATTGCGCAGCGTCTGACGGAAATGCTCGGGCAGCAGGTGATCGTCGAAGGCAAACCCGGCGCGACCGGCTCGATCGCCGCCGAGTTCGTGGCGAAGAGCGCGCCGGATGGCTATACGCTGCTCGCAACGCCCAGTTCGGTGCTTGGCGCGACGCCGCATCTGCGCAAGGTGCCGTTCAACACACTGCGCGATTTCGCGCCGGTGGCGCCGGTTGGTACGTTTTCATTTTTGCTGGTCGCGCATCCGAGCGTGCCGGCTAAGAACGCGCGCGAATTGATCGCGCTGGCGAAATCACGCAAGGCGGCGATGACTTACAGTACCACCGGTGTCGGCAGCGCCTATCACCTGGCGGCGGTGATGTTTGCGTTGCAGGCCGGCATCGATCTGCTGCACGTGCCGTATGGTACCAGCGGCTCATCGGCGATGGTGGATCTGGTGGCGGGGCGCACTGATCTCGGCATGAACAGCCCGGTCTTTTTGCTGCCGCTGGCGCGTGCCGGCAAACTGCGCGCAATCGGCGTTACCGGCAGCAAACGCATGGCGTCAGCGATGGATATTCCGACGATCGCCGAAAGCGGTTTGCCGGGATTCGAACTGTCGGGCTGGCAGGGCCTACTCGCGCCGGCGGGTACGTCGCGTGAAATCGTCATGCAGTTGAATGCGGCGATACAGAAAATTCTTGCCACTGCGGAAATCCGGCGCATCTGGGAAGAGGCGGGACTGGAGATCGTGGCGTGGACGCCGGAACAGTTCGCAGCGCGTTTGCGCGACGATTACGAACGCTATGGCAGGCTGATCCAGAAAATCGGCGGCAGCATCGAACAGTAGAAAGGTTTTCATGCAGTCCGGAACATTGGTTTTTCCCGTCATCGAACGCCTGATTTACGGCGAGCCGGCGGCGCAGGCCGTGGCGAGCGAAACCGAACGGCGCGGTGCGCAGCGCGTGTTTATCATGTGTAGTGGCACGCTGAATCGCAAAACCGAAGAGGTGGCGCGCATGCGCGCGGCGCTCGGTACGCGTTGCGCCGGCGTGTTCGACCGCATGCCGTCGTTCACGCCGCGTGAGGCCGTGCTGGAAGCCACAGCCGAAGCGCGCGCTGCCAAAACAGATCTGGTTGTGACTTTCGGCGGCGGCTCAGTGACCGACGGCGGCAAGATGGTGCGGCTGTGTTTGCAGAACAATGTGACGACGATAGACGGGTTTGACGCATTTCGTTCGGTGACGCTGGCTGATGGCACGCGCACGGTACCGAAATTTGCCGGTCCGAAAATTCATCAAATTGCGGTACCCACCACACTCGCCGGTGGCGAATTCAACAACCAGGCCGGTTGCACCGATCTCAGGGTGCAGATCAAGCACGGTTATCGCCACGCCGACATGATGCCGCGCACGGTTGTGCTCGATCCGGCGCCGTCGGTGCATGCGCCGCTGCGCATCTGGTTGTCGACGGGTGTGCGCGCCATCGATCACGCAGTCGAGGGCATCTGTTCGCAGTTCGCGCATGCCGGCGGTGACGCCAATTTCACGCATGCGCTGAAACTGCTGAGCCGCGGCTTGCGCGCGGTCAAACGTGAGCCTGGCAATCTCGAAGCGCGACTCGATTGCGCGCTGGGCGTGTGGCTGTCGATGGCGGGGCGGCAGGGGCGCGCGCAAATGGGCGCCAGCCACGCGCTGGGCCATGTGCTGGGCGGCAGTTATGAAGTGCCGCAGGGCGATGCGTCTTCGATCGTCTTGCCGCATGTGCTGCGTTTCAACCATTCGGTCAACGCAGCGCAGCAACGCACAGTTGCTGCAGCGATGGGATATCCGGATGATGCTGCGGCCGACGTCGTCGCTGCGTTGGTGACCGATATCGGCATGCCGCATCATTTGTCGGATGTGGGTATTGAGCGCGCACAGTTTCAGGCGATCGCCGACCACGCCATGCAGGAAAGCTGGCTGCATTCGAACCCGCGGCCGATTACGGATGCGGCACAGATCATGGAAATACTCAACGCCGCTGCCTGATGCGGGGTTTGTTTCAACAAGGAACGCAATGTTACGTGCAGCGGTAATCGGAATGGGTTCGTGGGGGCAGGCGCTGGTTGAAAGTGTGCAGGGCAAAAGCACCGCGTTGAAATTTACCGCGGGTTACACCCGCACTGCGGCCAAGGCCGCCGAATTCTGCCGCGAACAGAATATCCGGCAGGCAGCGAGTTACGAAGAGATACTTGCCGACCGCGATATCGATGCAGTTCTGCTGGCGACGCCGAACAGCATGCATTCGCAGCAGGTGGTGCAGGCCGCCGCCGCAGGCAAGCATGTTTTCTGCGAAAAACCGTTTACGCTGAATGCCGCCGCCGCCCGCACGGCGATAGCCGCTGCGCGCAAGGCGAACATCGTACTAGGCGTCGGTTTCAACCGGCGTTTTCACCCGTCGATCGTCGAATTGCGCAACCGCGTCAAGGCGGGACGGCTCGGCGTGATCGCGTCCATCATTGCCGAACTTACGGCGACCTCGGCGTTTTACCGCCCCGCTGAATCGTGGCGCTGGAGCGCGGAAGAAGAGCCGGCCGGCGCGATGGCCGGTATCGGCGTGCATCTGGTCGATGCAATGATCGATCTGGTCGGGCCGGTGCGGCAGGTGCTGTGCACCTCGGTCAAACGTGCCGAAGGCCGGGGCGACGACACCACCAGCCTGCTGCTGACATTCGAAAATGGCGTCACCGGCCTGGCTTTCGGCTCGATTGCAGCGACGCGTAATTTCCGTCTGGCGGTGTACGGCGCCAAGGCGTTTGCCGAAGTGCTGACGCCGACCATGGATACATTCCGTTTTCTGCCGGCGGTGGAAGGCAAGGCCAGTCATCTTGCCGAAGTGCCGCAGCCCGAAACGCTCGAGTATCGCGGCGTTAACACGGCGCGTCTCGAGCTCGAGCAGTTCGCGCAGTGCGTAAAAGAAGGACGCGCGTTTCCGACGCCGCTCAATGAGGTACTTCATGGCGTGTGCGTGTTTGAAGCCGCCGTCAAGTCCGCCGCGACCGGATTGCCCGTCACGGTGGAAAAAATGGACAGAAGCTGAGCGGATTCCCTAAACTTACGCTCTTGCCCGACCGCCGCGCGGCATTCGTCGCCGGTATCCACAGAAGAAACGGAAATCAAATGGATTTTTCACTAAACGAAGAGCAACGCGCCTGGCAGATGAAGGCGCGCAAGTTTGCCGCGGAAGTCATACGCCCGTTGTCGCTCAAGCGTGAACAGATTGCCGACCCGAAAGAAACCTGGGATTGGGAGCTGATCCGCAAGGGCTCCGAGCTCGGCTTCCGCACGCTGGTGGTGCCGAAGAAATACGGCGGGCACGAAGTCGATTTCGTGACGCAAGCGCTGGTAATGGCGGAACTCGCCAAGGCCGACAGTGCGATTTCAAAGGCCTTCAGCCAGAACTGGAAGTGGAGCCATCTGATTTCGGCGGCCTGCAACGACGATCAGAAAGAGCGTTTTCTCAAGCCCTTCGTTGCCGACCATTCGTTTGTCATCGGTTCGGCGAGCACCGAACCGAATTCGGGTTCTGACAATCGTTATCCGCCGGAAAATGACATCAAGGCGGGTTATCGCGTGAAAGCCGAGCGCAAGGGCGACGACTGGATACTCAACGGCGAGAAAACCTTTATCGCCAACGGCGGCATCGGCAAGCTGTTCTTCGTTAGCGTGCGTACTGATTCCACGGTGCAGGCGCGCGAAGGCATGTCGGTATTTCTGGTGCCGGCCGGTACGCCGGGTTTTCGCTTCGGCAAACGTTTCAACAAGGCCGGCTGGCGGTTTTATCAAAACGCCGAATTGATATTCGAAGACGCGCGCGTGCCGCATGCGAATCTGGTCGGCCAGGTCAACAAGGGCAGCAAGGTGCGCACCGGTGCGGCTACCGAATTCAGCGATTTCGAGCTTGCCTGCAACGCGCTGGGTGTGTGCGACGACGCCTGCGAATCGGCATTGCACTATGCGCGCACAACCAAACGCCGCGGCCGCGCACTGGTCGAGCAGCAGAACATCCAGCTGGCGATCAACCGCATGCACATGGAGACAGAGGCGCTACGCGCCTACTGCATGCGCGCAGCGTGGGAAATGGACAACCTGCTGCACGAATCGCCCAACATCATTCTGCTGATGAATTATTCGAGCGATGTGATTCAACGCGTAACCGGTCTGAGTCTTGAGGTGCACGGTGCCGACGGCGGTGCGGTCAACGCCTATGCCGACAAGCTGGTGCGCGACGGCATTATCTGGACGCATCTGGCCGGTGACAATACGCAGCGCCTGAAGGTGCTGAAACGGTTTCCGCAACGCGCTGTTAACTAAACGAAGAAGGATTGAGCATGTTGAAGATCGGAATTTGCCTGGGTGAAGACATCGGACTCGAAGTCGTGCCCGAATGTGTGAAGGTGATGAAGGCGGCGGCGGCAAAGACCGGGCTCGACGTCGAATGGAAGGAGTTGCCGCTCGGCCGAGTCGGCCACCAGTTACACGGCCACACGATGCCGCAATACACGGTAGATGAACTGGCCAAGACCGACGGCTGGGTGTCCGGCCCGATCGGTCACAACACCTATCCGCGCAATGACCCGACCTGGATCATGCCGCCGCTGCGTAAAAAATTCGATCTGTTCGCCAGCATCAAACCGGTGCGCTCCTACCCGAACATCAAGTCGATCCATAAAGACGTCGATATCGTATTTCTGCGCGAGGTCAGCGAAGGCATGTTGGCGAGCGGTACCGTCATTGCGGGTAGCGGCGAATTCCGTCCCAACGATGAAATCTCCATCGGCACGCGCGTGGTGACGCGCAAGGGCGCCAACCGTGTCGCGCGCGAGGCTTTCGAAATTGCGCGCACGCGTCCGCGCAAAACGGTCTGCAGCGTGCACAAGGAACCGGTCTATCGCCTCGTTTGCGGCATGTTTGCCGAAGAATGCCGCAAGGTGGCGAAGGAGTTTCCGGATTGCAAGTTGACCGAAGTGCTGGTCGATGGTTTCGCCATGAAGCTCGTAATGAACCCGCACCAGTTTGATGTTGTAGTAACGACTAACCAGTTCGGCGACATTCTGACTGACGAAGGTGCGGGTATCGTCGGCGGCCTCGGTCTTGCGCCCGGTCTGTGCGTCGGCGAGAAACACGCGATGGCGCAGGCGACCCACGGTTCGGCGCCGGACATCGCCGGCAAGAACATCGCAAATCCCTATGCGATGATCATGTCAGGGCAGATGTTGTTCGAGTGGCTGGGGCGCAAGCGCAGCGAACCGAAGGCGACCGAAGCGGCCGCGATTATCGACAAGGCCGTCGACAAAGTGATTGCCGAAGCGAAGCACCTGACGGGCGATCTTGGCGGCAAGGCATCGACGACGCAGATGGGAGACGCGATTGTCGCTGCGATGGGCTGAGTGCAATTGTTCCTGAAAAAAAGCCGCCGCAGAAATGCGGCGGCTTTTTTTCTATGTCGCGGTGCTAACGGACAACAGGATCGAGGCCTTTGTCCTTGAATACTTTGGCGACGGCCGGTGTTCTGAAATAGGTCACCAATGCTTTGGCTTCGTTGCTGCGCGCGGAACCTGTCAGCGTGCCGGCAGTGAATACCATGGTGCTCTGTACTTCGGCGGGAAAGGGGCCTACGAGTTCGGCGGTCGGGGCGGCGAGAATTTCGCTGATCATCTGCACGCCGATGTCCGATTCACCACGACCGACGGCATCACCTGCAAGGCCGCTTTTTAATACATTCGATTTCGGTTTCATCGCTTCGGCAATACCCAGTTTTTCGAGCAACTGCGCGAAGTAAAGACCGCTGGCGCCGCTGGCGGTGTAGGCAACCGATTTCGAAGCCAACAGGGTTTTCTTCAGTGCTTCGACATCGCTGATGTCGGGTTTCGGCGCGCCGCGTTTAACCGCGATGCCGAGTCCGGCGCTGGCGAGTTCGGCGCGGCTGTCCGCCGCGACTTTGCCGTCCTTGATCAGTTCGGCAATGCCTTCCTTCGTCAGTATCACCATGTCGGGCGTTTCACCCGCTTTCAACTTTTGCATGATGACGGCTGAGCTGGCGATGCTGACGGTGATTTTGTCTCCGCTGGCGCGTTCGTGTTGCTCCAGCACTTCATCGAGCACGGTTTTTACGGCGGTAGAGGCGAGTAGCTTCAGTTCTGCGGCGTTGCCCTGCGTAGCAGTGGTCATGGCGATTGCGCCCAATATGAATAGTGCATGTGGCAATGGCGAGCGCATATGCGCGTCCCGGCGGCGGGTTAAACGGCTTCGTACTTGAGGCGCTTGATCTTTTCCAGATTGGTGCCTTCAATGCGGATCAACCGTGTTGCGGCAACGCGTGTAGGCGAATGCAGATCGCCTTCGTTGTAGACGTGCGCGATGCCGGGCTTCAAAACATAGGATTTCTTGTGCTTGACCTTGCCGGGCGTGTCGGCGCTGGCGGGGGAAACGAGTTGCCAGTCGTTCATGCTGGTTTCGCCGCTGACCTGGCCGTAGATCGCCCACGACGGGCCGTGATCGTGTGGCGGGCTTTCCTTGGCGCCTTTATAGCTGTGGGCGAGCACGCAAAAACCGAGTTCGGGATCTTCGTACAGAATTTTGCGCTCGGGCGTGTTTTCGTCGAAGGTCTTGTCCATCAACTCGTGGTTCAACAATACTTCGCGCAGCATCGAAACGACGTCGGTGCGGCCGGGCGGGCCTGGTTTGCGTTTGAGCGCGTCGTGGCAGGCTTTGCCGAATTGCTCGATGGTATCAACCATGATGTCCTCCGCAGTACGAAATGCGTAGCCTAATCAAACGACGCGCGTTAGGGAAGAGGTCGCGCGATATATAATTGCCGCCGGCGGTCGCAAGGTTCCGCGCGGCCCCATCCTGCACGATCACTGATGACTGGTAGCCATTTTGCGCAAAGCTTTTTTGCTGACGGTATTTTTTGCTGCAATGCACGCAGGAATCGGCACGCTTGCATACGCTGCCGATTATCCGAACCGGCCGGTCCGGTTGATCGTGGCTTTTCCGCCCGGCGGCAACGTCGACGTATTCGCGCGCCTGCTGGCGCGCCAGGTCGAGTCGCAAATCGGTCAGCAGATCGTGGTCGATAACCGCGCCGGCGGCGCCAACGGCATCGTCGGTTACGACATCGTCGCCAAGGCGCCGCCCGACGGTTACACCCTGTTGAGCGCGGCGTTTGCCTTCGTCGTCAATCCGGCGCTTTACGACAATCTTCCGTACGACACTGAAAAGGATTTCGTACCGATCACCAATTTTGTATTGGGGCTCGGTTACGTCATGACGGTCAATGCCGGCGTGCCGGCGCAATCGGTGCGCGAACTGCTCGCGCTGGCGAAGAGCCGCAGCGAGCCGCTGCGTTACAGTTCTGCCGGCATCGGTAACGGCCAGCATCTGGCGGCGGAATTGTTCCGCTTGAAGGCCGGCATACCTTTATTGCATGTGCCGTACAAAGGCGGCGGACCGGCGCTCACCGCGGTCGTCAGCGGCGAGACGCAGTTGAGTTTTCCATCGCCGATACCGGTGGCGCCGCACGTCAAATCAGGGCGTGTGCGCGCGCTGGGTTTCACCGGCAGCACGCGTGTATCGTCCCTGCCCGAGGTGCCGACGATCGCCGAAGCCGGCCTGCCGGGATTTCATTTCGATGCCGGATGGCATGCATGGTTTGCGCCGGCGCGCACACCGCCGGCGATCGTCAACCGTGTCTATGCGGAAATAACCAAAGCACTGCAGGAGCCGAAGCTGCGCGAAGCCTTTATCGCCGGCGGTTATGAACCGAAGGGCGATACGCCGGTCGAATTCAAAAAGATCGTGCATAGCGACATCAAAAAATATGCCGAAATCGTCAAGTCGGCAAAAATCGTAGCGCAATAACCGGAGAATCAAATGAAATGCTCAATGCAGCACGCGGCGCGTTGCGCCATTGCCCTTACATTCTGTGCCGCCGGTTTTGCCGGCGTCGCATCCGCGCAGCCTTTGCCGTGCAAGGTGCTGCGCGTGATCAATCCGTCGGCGCCCGGCGGCAATAGCGACATCGTGTTCCGGCTGCTCTCGGGGCGCATGGGCGAGATACTCGGCCAGCAACTGGTGCTTGATTACCGGCCGGGCGCCGGTGGCACCATAGGCGCCGACATGACGGCGAAAAGCGCACCTGACGGTTGCACGACGGCGATTGTGGCGGCGAGTTTTGTCATCAATCCCGCGCTGATCAAAAAACTGCCTTTCGATACGGTGAAAGACTTCACGCCGCTCGGCCTGGTGGTCGATATCCCGACCTCGGTGGTGGCGCATCCGTCGCTGCCGGTTAAAAACGTCAAGGAGCTGATCACGCTCGCCAAGTCCAAACCGGGTGAATTGTTTTATTCGAGTTCAGGGCCGGGCACGGTGGGCCATCTTGCCGGCGAGCTGCTGAATTCGGCCGCCGGTATCAAGCTCGTGCACGTGCCGTACAAAGGGATTGCGCCGGGCGTGGTCGATCTGATCGCGGGGCAGGTGCAGTTGTCGTTTCCGAGCATACCGGTAGTGATTGAAAATATTCGCGCCGGAAAATTGAAAATGATTGCGCAATGCGGCGCCGCGCGTTCACCGTCAATGCCTGAAGTGCCGACCATGGTCGAATCGGGCGTCAAAGGTTTTGTCGTCAGCAGCGGCTTCAGCTTTATCGGACCGGCAGGCATGCCGAAACCGGTGGTCGAAAAACTCAACGGCGCGCTGGCGAAAGCCCTGCAGGATGCGGGGGTGCGTAAGGAGTTGATCAGCCGCGGCGCCGATCCGGTCGGCAATTCACCGGAACAGCATGCTGCCTATATCAAAGCCGAAATCGAGAAATGGCAGAAGGTTGCGGCGCACGCCGGCATCGTGCCCGAATAAGATGAGCACAACACTGCCTGCGGTCGCCGTGGTCGGCCTCGGCCTGATCGGCACATCGCTGGCGCAACGGCTGATCGCGGCGGGTTTTGCGGTTCACGGCTACGACGTCGATCCGATGCGCACGGCGAATCTGGAAAAAATCGGCGGCAAAGCGGCGGCGTCTTTGCGCGCCGCCGCGCGCACGGCCAACATCATCGTGCTGTCGGTATTCAATACCGACCAGGTTGAAGCCGTCGTCGAAGGCAGTGGCGATGCGGCGCATCTCGAACTTGAGGCGGGGCACGCCATTGTTTGCACCAGTACCTGCGACCCGGATCGCGTCGCGGCGCTGGCTGAGCGTGTGGCGCCGCGGGGTATTCGTTTTCTTGAAATGCCGCTGTCGGGCAACAGCGACCAGATCGCGCTGGGCAACGGCATCGGTCTGGTCGGCGGTACGCGCGAACTGATGGATGAACTCGCACCCGTGCTCGGTGCGCTGTGCAGGAAATACTATTTTCTCGGCAGTGCAGGGGCGGCGGGGCGCGGCAAGCTGGCGGTCAATCTGATCGGCGGGCTTAATCGCGCGGTGATGGCCGAGGGATTGTCCTTCGCCGAAGCAATGGGCCTCGAACTCGAAGCTTTTCTCGAAGTGCTGAAGGCGTCGGCGGCCTATTCGCGCACGATGGACAACCGCGGTCTGAAAATGATCCGCAGCGATTACGCACCGCATGCCAAGCTGTCGCAATCGTGCAAGGACTTCGCGCTGATGCAGAGCATGGCCGGGCGTGTTGGCCAGCAGTTGCCGCTGGCCGGCCTTTACCTCGAATTGGTTCAGTCCTGCCTCGCGCATGGCGAAGGCGACCTCGACAATTCGGCGGTGATGAAAGAGCTGCGCCGCCGTCGCAACCCGAGCGATTGACATGGATCAATGCCGCAGGGGCCGGAACGGCGCCAAAATGGCGCCCGGATTTCAGTAATAACGGTAAATACGGGTGATTCGCGGTATTCATCTGGACGGCTGTCGGCCAGCTTGATTAGAATCCCTTGTTCGTTTTTAACAATAACCAATAAATGGAGGAGAACATGAAGAAGCTCCTGGGCCTCATTTCGATTCTGGCGCTGTGCAGCGCAGGCAGTGCGTTTGCCGCTGAAGCGTCAAAAGTCAAAATCGGTATTCTGTTGCCGCTGACCGGCACCTTCGCCGCGGTGGCGGAAACCCAACGCGATGGCGCCTTGCTTGCCATCGATGTCGTCAACAAGCGCGGCGGTCTCGACATGCCGGGCGGCAAAGTGCAGATCGAAGGCGTCGTGCAGGATGACGAGGCCAAGCAGGACGTCGCGGTGCGCCGTTTTCGTTACATGCTGGACGAAGGCGTCAAGGGCGTCGGTGGTCAAACGTTCGCGCCGGTCGCTTACACGATCAACGGCCTCGTAAGCAAGGATCCGCTGGCCTACTTTCCGGTCTGCGTGATGTCGAAAGAGGCTTTCCAGAAGGGCAAGCTGGCCGAGTCAACGTTCGCAACGGCCTACAGTCCGTGGACGGTCGGCTACATGGCCGGCTATTCGGCGGTTAAGACGCTGAACAAGAAAAAGATTTTCTTTCTTGCCCGCGCTGACAGTTTCGGTTGGGATATTCGTGACGGGGTTTATGCTGCCGCCAAGGAGAACGGCGCGGAGATCGTCGGTTACGACGAACTCTCGCTGGGCACTGCCGATTACACCACCACGCTGCAAAAAGTGCGCGCAGCCAAACCGGACGTGTTCATCTTTGCGCAGTTTGCCGCCGACGCGGTAGCACTGTTAAAGCAGGCGCAGCAGATGGGGCTGAACAAGGAAATGACCCTGTTCAACGCCTTCATTACCAACGTAGTCGCCAAAGGCCTGCCGCCGGAAGCGCTCGACGGCGTTTACGCAATGCATTACTTCTACTATGACCTTGCCAGTTTTGCCGACAAGGAAGTCGCGAAGAGCGCTGCGGAATTCACCAATCTGTTCCGCGCCAAATACAACCGCCCGCCTGATGCCTATGCGGCGATTGCCTATATCGCCTACACGGAAATGTTCCGCGGTTTTGAAGCGGCGAAGACTTTCGATTCGCTGAAAGTTTCCGCGGCCCTGATGGCGAACAAGGGCGCGTTCAATTCGGTCAAGGGTGCGGCACGCTGGCGCGAAGATCACGCCGCCGAATACAAACACGCAGCCTTCCTCGTCAAGGGCAAAGGCGAAAAGGACCGCAAGAACGAATGGGATCTGTTTCAGGTGATGGGTTCGGTCGGCGGCGAGCAGGTCATGCCGACGCTGAAATCGCTCGGCTACTGATCCGGATTCAGGCTTGAAATGCTGCGGCGGGCGCGTTATGCGTCCGCCGCAGTTTGTTTGTGCGCGCAGGAGGAAATTTGAGCGTTGAGATTCTGCAGGCGAAGGCGGTGACCAAACGCTTCGGCGGCCTGGTTGCGGTCGATCGCGTCGATTTCACGTTGCGCGAGCATGAAGTGGCCGGCATTATCGGTTCCAACGGTGCCGGCAAGACCACGTTCTTCAATCTGCTGACCGGCATGTTTGCGCCCGACGAAGGCGCGATTCTGCACAAGGGTGAGGACATCACGCAGATGACGCCGCAACAGCGCGTCGCACGCGGCGTCACGCGCACGTTCCAGCTGACGTCGACCTTCGACAATCTCACCGTGACCAACAATCTGGTGCTCGCCTATTTTCGTGCGCATCACAAATCGTCGATGTGGAACCTGCTGTTTACGCGGGTCAAGCGTTTTCACGATGAGCCGAAGATTCTGGGCATACTGGAAACCTTCGATTTGCTGACGGTGCGTGAGCGCATGGTCAAGAACCTCAGTCTCGGTGAAAAGCGCCGTCTTGAAATTGCCATGGCGGTGCTGGCCGAACCCGAAGTATTGCTGCTCGACGAACCGTTGGCCGGATTGGCCGAATCGGAGATCAAGGGTGTGCTCGACGTGCTGCGCGGGCAAATCGGCAAGCAGACGATACTGATCGTCGAGCACAAGATTTCGCATATCAAGGATTTTGTCGAGCGCCTGATGGTGATGCATGAAGGCCGCGTGATTGCAGAAGGCGGCTATGAAGAATGCCTGAATCATCCGGAGGTGCGGCGCAGCTACTGGCAGATTGATACCGACGAGACGGCCAATGCCTGATTCCGGTCACAGCCTGGTGGTCGGCGGTCTCAACGTCGCTTACGGCGAATCGAAGGTGTTGTTCGACGTCGACTTCACAGTCGATCCGCATCAAATCGTCGCCTGCGTCGGCCGCAATGGTGTCGGCAAAACTACCCTGTTGCGCAGCATCGCCGGTTTCCTCAAGCCGTTATCGGGCACGGTAACGGTAGACGGTGTAAACCTGCTCGGGCAGCGGCCTTACGATGTCGCGCGCATGGGCGTCAAATACGTACCGCAGGACAAGAAAGTGTTTTCGGACCTGACGGTGCGTGAGAACCTCGAGTTGGGCAGTTACGCGACCAAAGATTACAACTGGGATCGCGTGCTCGAATATTTTCCGAAGCTCAAGGAATTGATGCACCGCAAAGCCGGCTTTCTCAGCGGCGGCGAACGGCAGATGCTGATGATAGGCCGCGCCACGCTTGGCAGCCCGAAGGTGATGCTGATTGACGAGCCTACCGAAGGCCTGGCGCCGAGCATCGTCACGCATCTGAAATACGTGTTCAGCGAGCTCAGCAAGCATGCCGCGCTGGTGATTGTTGAGCAGAATCTGCCGCTGGTGTGTTCGATTTCGAACAAGGTGTATGCGATGCGCGACGGGCGCATCGTCGCCGAAATTCCCGGCGGCGCGTCGCTGAAACCGGCCGACTGCGAGCCCTACCTTTAGGATGCACCCATGAAAAACGCATTCAAATGGTGGTGGGGGATACTGTTGGCATTTGGGCTGCTGGCGGCGTCACGGTTCTTTCTGCCGCTGCCATTCGTCAACGAAGTGGTGATCTTTTCGATTTACACCATCGGTTGCAGTTTTCTGCTCGGCCGCGTCGGTTTTATTTCATTCGGTCAGCCTGCTTATTTGGCTTTCGGCGCTTATGGCACGGCGTTTTACCTGTTTTATTTCGGTACCAATCCGTACATCGGCATACTGGTCGGTGTTTGCGCCGGCTTCATCGCGGCGTGCATCGTCGGCCCGCTGTTCGTGCGTCTGCGCAGCGACTATTTCGCGCTGGTTAATCTGGCGCTGGCGGTGATCGTGTTTTACATGATGCAAAAAGTGCTCGCCGAATACACCAAGGGCGACAACGGCCTGTGGTTTCTCACCAACATCGCGTCGACGCCGGTGCTGAACATCGGCAGGTCGAGTGAATTCTTCATCTTCGCCATGCTAGTGGCGATCGGCGTGTGGGCGCTCTACAAATATCTCGACGACACTATTTTCGGCGCCTGTTGCCTCGCCACCAAGATCAATGAAGGCAAACTGCAGTTTCTCGGCTACAGCAATTTCAAGGTGCGGTTGCTCGCCTTCATTGTCGCCAACACGACCACTGCGCTGGCGGGTGCGTTGTATGCCGTCTATCTCGGTTCGGTGAGCCCCGAGATCACCAGTCCGGCGCGCAGCGCTGATCCGGTTGTCGTCACCATACTCGGCGGCGTCGGCACGCTGTTCGGGCCGCTGGTCGGCACTATTGCCTATACCGCTTTGCGCGACGTGCTGAGCAAATTCATCGGCAACTGGGAGCTCTTCGTCGGCTTCATACTGGTGTTCATCATGCTCGCCGGCGAGAAGGGTTTGTGGGGGAGCGCGGCGCCGTGGCTGCAGAAACTGTTTTTCCGCGGCAAGGCGGCGGATGATGTGGCAGAGGCGCGGCGCTGATGGACACTCAGCTGCTGATTCCCGGCATCATTTTCGGCCTCAGCATGGCCAGTGTTTATTTTTTGATGTCGATCGGACTGTCGCTGTGTTTCGGCCTGATGCGCATCATCAGCCTCGATCAGCTGCTCTATTATTCGATCGGCGCCTACCTGACCTACACGGTCAGTGTTTATACCGGCAGCGTCTGGCTTGGCGCGCTGGCCGGTGTGGCGGCCGGCGGCATCACCGCGCTGGCGGTCGAACGGCTGATCTTCCGCAGAATCTATGAACGTGAACTCACCTTCAGCATGATCACCTCGTTCGGCATTTTGATCGGTGGCATCGGCGTGATCAAGGCGATCTGGGGTGTGGTGCCGCGCCCGGTGCGCATGCCGACACCCGAGCTGATCAGCATCGTCGGCACCGAAGTGCCGGTCTACCGGCTGATGGTGGTGGCGATTGCCGCGCTGGTTTATATCGGCATCTGGCTATTCCTGAATAAAACGATCACCGGCAAGGCGATACGCGCCGGCATTGAGGACGTTGAACACGTAGAAGGCCTCGGCATCAACGTATCGCGGCTGTTTACCATCACCTTTGTCATCGCCGGCGCTTTGTCCGGTCTCGCCGGCGGACTGCACGCACCGCTGATCATGGTCGATCCCAATATGGGGCTGGAAGTGCTGGCCTTCGTCTTCATGGTCGTCATCATCGGTGGTCTCGGCAGCATCAAGGGCACGCTGGTGTCGTCGTTGATCGTCGGGCAGGTCGTGTCGATCGGCTCACTGATCTATGCGCCGCTGGCGCTGATGGCGCCGTTCGCCATCATGCTGCTGATCCTGCTGGTCAAGCCGACGGGGCTCTACGGCAGCACGCTGGTGAAAAAATAGGGCATGACGACGGATCATGAACGGCGCGTACTGGTTGGCATTGCGGCAGCCTGTGCAGCGGCCGCGGCAACGGGCGCATTCAGCGAGCAGGCAACAGCGCAACCGGCGACGCGTGTGAAAGGGCCGCGCGTCTATCTCGATTACGATCAGGCCGAACTCGATGCGGCCTACGATCAATCCGTCTATGCACCGAACCAGCGTGATGTGCAGAACCGCATGCGGCGTTTGAGCACAGAAGCGCGCAAGCGGCTGGGCGCGCCGAAACGTCATGCTTACGGCCCGACCGAAATCGAAAAGCTCGATGTCTATCCGGCAAAATCTGCGAACGCGCCGATCCAGATCTTCATTCATGGTGGCGCCTGGCGCAATGGCCTTGCCGCCGAACATGCTGATGCCGCCGAACTGTTTCATCAGGCCGGTGCGGTGTACGTTGTGCCCGATTTCGTGGCGGTGCAGGACGCCGCGGACAGTTTACGCAGCATGGTCGATCAAGTGCGTCGAGCGATCGCCTGGGTTTATCAAAACGCCAAAGAGATCGGCGGTGATGTCAGCCGTTTGTATATATCAGGGCACTCGTCCGGTGCGCACTTGGCCGGCGTCGCACTGATTACCGACTGGCAGAGCCAGCACGGCATTCCTGCAGACTTCATCAAGGGCGCCGTGCTGTGCAGCGGTATGTACGATCTCAAAGGCGCGCGTTTGTCGGCGCGCAGCAACTACGTCAAATTCGACGATGCGATGGAAGATGCACTAAGCGCGCAGCGCCATCTCGACAAAATCCGCACGCCCGTTTTGCTGGTGCACGGTACGCTGGAGACGCCCGAGTTTCAACGCCAGAGTCGCGACTTTGCTGCCGCCATGAAGCAGGCCGGCAAGCCGGTCGAGTTGATCGTTGCCGAAGGCTTCAACCATTTCGAAATTCGCGAAACCTTCGCCAATCCGTTTGGCATCGCCGGTCGGGCGGTGCTGGCGCAGATGAAACTGCTTGCAGCTGTTAATTGAACAGGGGTGATGGTGCCGGATCGAGCGTATTGGATTACCTGGTACGACCTGCCTGAACAGGATCGCGACGCTTATCTGGCATGGGTGCACGGCACTTACATTCAGAAGGTCATGCAACTGCCCGGCGTACTGTGGGGCGCGCACTACGCGTCGCTGCAGGATATCGCGCCGCTGGGCGGCGGCAAGGGGCGCGTCAGCAAGCATGCCGGCGCCGCGGAAGTGCCGCAGGGCGACGGCTATATTCTTCTTTTCGGCGCGGCTGCGCCGCACGTCTTTGCCGATCCGGGCCGCACGGCCTTTCTGGAAACGCTTGACGGTACCGATCACAGGATGCTTGCTTTGCGCAGCGGTGAGCGCAGCAACATCATGCTTGAAGAAGCGCGCGTCCACGGGCCTGACGCGAAAAAACCGGCGCCCGATGTGACGCCGGGTCCGTGCATTCAGCTCGGCAGTTTCAATTCGAGTGACTGGCGCGACGAAGAAGATATGGCGCGCTGGTATGCGCAATGGCGATTGCCATCTTTGCAGGCGCTTCCCGGTGTGATCCGTGTGCGCAAACTTGTATCGGTTGCCGGCTGGGCCAAACACGCCTGCTTTTACGAATTCACTTCGCTGGCAGCACGCAACGCGCATTTCGTGCACTACGAAGCGTCGCGCCCCGAAATGGAGGCATGGTCGAAGGAAGTAGTGCGCCGGCTGGTGCATGCCACGCCGCTGCCGATCGTGGCGAAACGAACTTATCCGCCGCTGGACTGAGTTGACGTTGCTGCTGTCCATGGCCCGGGCGCTGCATTCATGAACACTGCGACCATCGTGCTGCCGCCCACGCTCAACGCCAACCGGCGTCTCGACCGCTGGGTGCGCATCAATGTCGACGGCACGATCACGGTGCGCAGCGGCAAGGTTGAAATCGGCCAGGGCATCGTTTCGGCGATGGCGCAGATCGCCGCCGAAGAGCTCGATGTTGACTACATGCGCATCCGCATGATGCCGGTCGATACGTCGGTCAGTCCGGACGAAGGCTCGACCTCGGGCAGCCGCTCGGTCGAAGAGGGCGGTTCGTCGCTGCGGCAGGTCTGTGCCGAAGTGCGCGATGCGATGTTGCAGGCCGCAGCGCTGCAGTTGCAAACGTCGCTGGAGCGTCTTGCTGTGGAGGACGGCACGATACGCGTGCGTGGCAGCGATCAGGCGTTGACCTACTGGCAACTCGCCCCGCAGGTAAATCTTGCGCGCGATGCCAACGGGCAGGTCGGGCCCAAGCAATCAGGTGAACTCGCTCAGGTCGGCAGGGCGTTGCCGCGTCTGGATATTCCAGGCAAGGCCATCGGCGAACAAGCTTTTATTCATGATATCGATCTGCCTGACATGTTGCACGGTCGCGTGCTGCGTCCGCCGTCGTATCGGGCGGCGCTGTTGTCGCTGGATGACAGTACGGCGCGTGCCATGCCCGGTGTCGTTGAAGTCGTAAGGCAGCAGAATTTTATCGGCGTGATTGCCGAGCGCGAAGAACAGGCTATCAAGGCGGTGCAGATGCTGGCGAAACACGCAGTGTGGGAAGAAACGGCGGATCTTCCTGATGCCGAAGCGATGCCGGCGTTTCTGCGCACGCAAAAAGTTGAAGACGAAGTTCTCTGCGACAAAACCGCGGCATATCAGGTAGCGCAAACGCTGGTTTCGACCTATACGCGGCCGTATCTCGCGCATGCGTCGATCGGACCTTCGTGCGCTCTGGCGTGGTGGCACGACAACCAACTCGAAGTGTGGTCGCACAGTCAGGCGATATTTCCGCTGCGCGCCGAGCTGGCGAAGATTTTGAAAATGGATGCGTCAACCATTATCGTCAGGCACGCCGAAGGTGCCGGCTGTTACGGCCACAACGGCGCCGACGATGCGGCACTGGACGCCGTATTGCTGGCGCGCGCTGTTGGCGGAAATCCGGTGCGCTTGCAGTGGATGCGCGAAGACGAATTCGGCTGGGAACCGTTCGGGCCGGCGATGGCGGTGAAGCTTGAAGCTGCGCTCGATGCCAATGGCAGGGTCGCCAACTGGCAGCAGCAGATCTGGGGCAACCGCCATCTGACGCGGCCGGGCCGCCATGCGAATCCCGGATTGCTCGCGGCATGGCATGCGGATGCTTCGCTGGCGCCGCCACCGGCCATCGATATGCCGACCGCGATGGGGGGCGGCGGCCAGCGTAATGCGGTGCCGTATTACGATTTTCCGAACGAGCACGTGGTCAATCACGCAGTGCTGCCGACGCCGCTGCGCGTATCGACCTTGCGCGCGCTGGGTGCGCATCTGAATGTGTTCGCGATCGAATCGTTCATGGACGAGCTTGCGACGGCGGCGAATATTGATCCGGTTGAATTTCGCCTGCGGCATTTGAAAGATGCGCGCGCGCGTGCCGTGATCGAAGCGGTAGCGAAGAAGGTGAACTGGCAGAATGGATCGAAGGGTGACGGCGTACGCGGCATCGGCATCGGTTTTGCGCGCTACAAGAATATCGGCAACTATGTCGCCGTGATTGCACGCGTTTTTATCGACGATGCGGTGCGTGTCGAGCACGTTGTTGCGTCCATCGATTGCGGTCGCATTGTCAATCCGGACGGCGTCATCAACCAGGCCGAGGGCGGTATCGTGCAGGCCGCAAGCTGGACTTTGAAAGAGCAGGTGCGTTTTGATTGTACGCGCATCACCTCGCGCAGCTGGGAGGATTACCCGATCCTGACCTTTAGCGAAGTGCCGCGGATAGAAACCGTGCTGATCGACCGCCCCGACGAGGCCTGGCTGGGTGTGGGCGAGGGGATGGTCGGCCCGACTGCGGCAGCGATCGGCAATGCAATATTCAATGCAATGGGGATTCGCCTTTACGATATGCCGCTGACGCGCGAGAGTATTATCGCTGCAATGAAAAAATAACGAAGAGGGGGAGCCAATGAATCATGCCGCCTGCAGATTTGTCCTGCTCGCTATCGTATTTGGTACGGGCGCCGGCCTTGCCGTCGCGCAGAATTATCCGGCGCGTTCGATACGTGTCATTGTGCCGTTTGCGCCGGGCGGCGCCACTGATGCAGTACTGCGCATGCTGGCGCCGCGCCTGTCCGAAAATCTCGGTCAGCAGGTGGTAGTTGATAACCGGCCCGGCGGTGCGTCGACCATCGGCATGGACATGGTGGCGAAATCAGCGCCGGATGGTTATACGCTGGGTGTCGCCAATCTGTCGTTCAGCATCAATCCGAATCTGATGAGCAAGCTGCCCTACAACACCGAGAAGGATTTCGCACTGGTGAGCCTAATTACCATCGTGCCGCTGGTGATGTCGGTGCATCCCTCGGTGCCAGCGCGTTCGATCAAGGAGTTAATCGCACTGGCGAAAGCCAGACCGGGCAGCCTCAACTATTCTTCCTCGGGCAATGCCAGCGCAACGCAGATGGCAACTGAGTTGTTCCGCTATATGGCCGACATCAATATCGTGCACGTGCCGTATAACGGCGGCGGGCCGGCGCTGATTTCGGTTCTCAGCGGTCAGGTTTCGATTTACGCCGGCAGTATCCCGACGTTGCTGCCGCATTTCAAGTCCGGAAAATTGATTGCTCTCGGCATCACCACCGCCAAACGCGATGCGGCGATACCGGATGTGCCCACTATCGCCGAGGCCGCCTTGCCAGGCTATGACTCGCGTGAATGGCAGGGCATCGTCGTGCCGGCGGCAACGCCGCCGGCGATTGTTGTGAAGCTGCACCAGGAACTGGTGAAAACCCTGGCGGCGCCGGAATTGAAAGAACGTTTTGCCAGCGTCGGCGCGTATGCGGTGGGCAGCACGCCGGAGGAATTTGCCGCCCATCTCAAACAGGAAACCGCGACTATGGGCAAGGTTATCAAGGAGGCAGGCATCCGCATCGAGTAATCCGCATGGCGCTAATGCAGTAAAGTAGCAATAAATATAAGAACGTTTATTTCCGGAGGAAGGATGGATCTGGGTTTGAAGGGCAGGACTGCGCTGGTTACCGGCAGCAGCCGCGGTGTCGGGCGCGCGATTGCCGTCGCGCTTTTGCGCGAAGGCACACGCGTGATGATCAGCGGCCGCGATACGCAACGCCTTGCCGCGGCGCGCGATTCTCTGGCGCGCGAAACCGGCGGTGAAGTGCATGCGGCGCGCGCCGATCTGGGCGTTGACGCCGAAGTCAAGGCGATGGTCGAGACGGCAGTGAAGACCTTTGGCAAGCTCGATATTCTGGTCAACAATGCAGCGACCGTAATGCCCGACGATTTCGAGCATTTGAATGAACAGGTATGGGCCGGTGTATTCGAGCAGAAACTCAACGGTTACATGCGCTGCCTGCGTTATGTGGTGCCGGTGATGCAGGCGCAGCGCGAAGGCCGCATTGTCAATCTCTCAGGGTTGGCCGCGCGTGAAGGCGGCGCGCGCATCATCCCGGTCGCCGTCAACAATGCATCGGTACTGAGCGTGACTAAATCACTGGCCTGGCAACTGGCGCCGTACAACATCCGCGTCAACGCGGTGGTGCCCTATATCATCAACACTGATATTCAGGATGAAACCATGCGCACGCTGGCAGAGTTGAGCGGGCGTGCAGAGGCGGAGATCCGCCGCGAGCGCGTTTCTGAACTGCCGCTCGGTCGCATGGGGCGGCCGGAGGAGGTCGCCGACGTGGTGGCGTTTCTCGCGTCAGACCGTACGAGCTTTGTCACCGGTGCGGCGTGGAACGTCGATGGCGGCGCCTGTCACAGTATCTGAGGCGTGGTTTGCGGGGAGAGAATATGAAAACAAAAACGATTGCAGGATACGGGGCAGTGATTGCGCTGGGGTTTGCAGCCGGCACGCTCTGCATTGCCGGCAAGGCGCACGCGCAGGCGGGCGCATTCCCTGACCGTCCGGTCCGCATCGTCCTGCCGACTTCGGCGGGCTCCGGCGTGGATATCACGGCGCGCGCGATTGCGCAGAAACTCTCCGAAGCGTGGGGTCAGCAGGTTGTTGTCGATAACCGGCCGGGGGCGAACGGCATCATCGGTATGGAAACCGTGGCCAAAGCCAAGCCGGACGGCTACACGCTGCTGCAGGGTTTCACTTCAGCACTGACCATCAACCCCTACGTCTACAAATCGCTGCCCTACGATACCTTTCGCGATTACGCGCCGATCACGCAGACCGCGACCAATACGATGGTGCTGGTGGTTAATCCCGCTTTGCCGGTGCGTACCGTGAAAGATCTCGTCGCACTGGGCAAAGCACGACCGGGCGAGCTCGTTTATGCCTCGGCAGGTATTGGCAATCTGACGCATCTGGCCGGCGAGCTGCTGCGCGTCGAAGCCGGGCTCAAGGTATTGCACGTGCCGTATAAGGGTGAAACGCCGGCGTTCACCGATCTCGTGGGCGGACAGACTGCTTATATGTTCAGCGCTGCACTGGGTGTCGCCGCGCATATCACGTCCGGCAAACTGCGTTTGCTGGCGACCTGCGGCGAGACGCGCGCGTCGGCCTTCCCGAATGTGCCGACGATGGGTGAGAGCGGATTGCCGAAGGTGGTTGTCACCGGCTGGGGCGGCTGGCTGGCGCCGGCGGGCACGCCGGCGGATATTATCCAGAAAGTGCAGCGCGACACTGCGCGTGTGCTCGGGCTGCCCGATATGCGTGAGCGCCTTGGAACTTTGGGGGCGGAGCCGGTTGGCAGCAGCGCTGCGGAATTCGCTGCGTTTCTGCGCGCCGAGGCCGACAAGTGGTCGCGGGTGACGCGCGAAGCCGGTATTTATCAGAGTCAGTGAGAGCTTTGTTGTGATTATTGAGCGTTATATAGCGAATGACATTCAGAACGCTCAATCCCTCACCCCGCCCTCTCCCGGAGGGAGAGGGTGAGAACAGACATCATTCGCTGATGCGAATTATGTGAATATTAATAATTCAGGAGTTGTTGATGATCGATCATGCCCGCAGGGGTCAGAAGTGGATAACTGAAGAGCTCTACAAGATCATGGATGTGTTCGGCTTTCGCGCTGTCATGTTCGTCGAGTGGGGTTTTCGTCCGGCCGACGTTAAACGCACGACCGAGCGCATCAAGCTGCCGGGCGCAGTGGTCAAGGAATGGGTGCGCACGGCGAAACAGGAGGAAGAACTGGCGCGAGAAGCTGAGGCGGCGGGGCATCGTCAAAGTGCTGCCGAATTTTATTATCGCGCCGCACTCTATTACGGCCCGCCCTGCGGCGTGCTGCACTCGAATACGCCGAAGAAGCTCGAGTTGTACGCGCGGCTGGTACATTGCTATCAGAAATTCACCGAGCTGTTCGACGAGGCGCCGGTGCGCCGGGTCGAGATTCCGTTCGAGAACGGCAAAACGATCCCCGGCATATTGCAAACGGTGCCGGGCAACGACAAAGCGCCGTGCGTGCTGGTGGTGCCGGGCATGGACACTATCAAGGAGTACATGCCGAGCCCCTACCACAATCATTTCCGCCGTCGCGGCATTGCCACGCTGACCATCGACGGGCCGGGGCAGGGCGAGAGCAATATCCGTGAAACCTGGGTGACGCTCGACAATTTCGAGCGCGCCGGTTCGGCTGCCATCGACTTCCTCGAGAAGACGCCGGGCATCGATGCGAAGAAAATCGGCACTTACGGCTGGAGCATGGGCAGCTACTGGGCGCCGCGTATTGCCGCCTTTGACCCGCGCGTCAAAGCGGTGGTTGGTGCGATGGGCGTCTATCAGCAGAAAGACACCATCTTCAAGCACAGCAAGCCCGCTTACCGTTCCAATTACATGTATATGTCGAACGTCTATGATGAAGACAAGTTCGATGCCATGATCGAGCAGATGTCGCTGGCGCCGCTCGCTGACAAGATCAAATGTCCGACGCTGCTGGCGATGGGTGAGTTCGACGAACTCTGTCCGCTCGAAGACGGCGAGGAACTCTATGAGTCTCTGCGCTGCCCGAAAGAATTATGGGTGTTCGAAAACGAGACGCATACCTTCGGTGGGCGCTTGCCGGATTTTTATCTGTTCGTTGCCGACTGGCTGCGCGACGCGCTCGACGGGAAACTGCGCGCTGGGCACGCGCGGCGCATCGATTATGCGGCGCGTTAAAATGAATTGTAAAAGTGCCGAAGGTGTTGTGGCGCAGGCGCCTCGCCTGCGTTCAACGGATGGTGCTTCGCGCAGGCGAGGCG
>JANYDY010000027.1 GCA_025363435.1 Betaproteobacteria bacterium | reverse complement strand
AAATGAAAACACCGCATCGGCTTCGGAACCGAGCTTCGTTAGCATGCCGCGCGAACCGGCGGAGCTGACTTCCTCATCGGCGTTGATCAGCACCGTGAGTTCGCCGTAGTCGCGAAAGTTCAATGCCTTGAGCACGGCGATGGTGTGAATGATGGTGGCGATGCCCTGCTTGTCGTCGGCAATGCCCAGCCCATAGGCGCGATTGCCGTCGATGCGAAACGGTTGTTTTTCGAGCATGCCGCGCAGATAAACGGTGTCCATGTGCGCGATAAGCAGAATTTTTTTCGTGCCGGCGCCGGCAAATCTTGCCAGCACCATACGGCCGATCTGTTTGGGCGTATCGGCCATGCGATTGATTTCCGGCCCGGCTTCGAGCAACTCGACTTTGCCGCCGAGCGCCTGCAGGCGCGCCGCAATCAGACTTGAAATGCGGTCGAGTCCTTCGCGGTCGCCGCTGCCGGATTCGATTGAGACCAGTTCTTTCAGTGTATCGAGCAGCGGCGCTTTTTGTTTTGCGGCGAGTGCGGCTACCGGTTCGACTGCGGCGCCGTATGTAAGGGAAATCGACAGCACGCCGATCATCAGCAACGCGGCGTGCAGAAATTTCGGCAACGTGGAAATAGCATTCATTGTTGACGGTTCCATCGGGATAGTGCAAAGCGAAAGACAACGCGGGCGGTTTTGCCGCCCGCGTATCGAAACGCGATGGTTATTTTTTCGCCGGCTCTTCTTTTTCCAGCGGCGTGTTGCCGCTGGGGCCGACTGCGTAGAAATACAGCACCGCGCCCTCGCTTTTGGTCATGCCGAAGTGCGCGGTATTCGCCGGCTCGGTGAAAAAAGTGCCGGCCGGATGCGCGTGCAGTTTCTTTTCGTCGAACTTGTCGCCGTAACCGATGTAATGCACGCCCGACACCACCATGCCGTAGCGGTGGTCGGGGTGTTTATGCGCGAGCGCCTTGCCGTTCGGCGGCCATTTGACGAGGTAGAGGTAAGGGCCGGCCTTGGTCGGATGGCCGAGCAGATAGGCGTTCTCACGGCCGCTTGCCGATTTTTCCCATTTCATCGATTCCGGTTTGACCAGCGTAACGCCCGGCGGCAGATCGTCGGCGGCACAGGCGGTATATGCAGCGAGGCTCAGCAGTGCGGCAGTAGCGGCAAACATGAAACGCTTCATGATTCTCCCCCCGTTGTTTGAATGCGGCGCGAACGCGCCGTCGCTGCCATTCTAGTCTGCGCGGCGTCCGGCGCCAAACCTTCGCGGCGATATTGATGTGGTGCGCTAGAATGCAAGCGCCATGTCTGTGCTCGAAATCATCGTCCTTATCGTATTCGGCGGCATCGCCTGGCTGTGGATGGACAGCCTGAAGGCGCGCGAGATCGCGGTGCGCGCCGCGCGTAACGCCTGTGCCGCCGACAGCCTCATGCTGCTCGACGATACCGTTGCCATCGCAGCACTAAAACCGGTGCGTCAGGAAAACGGACATCTCACGCTTCAGCGCGCCTACGATTTTGAATACAGCGACACCGGCAACAACCGCCTGACCGGCGGCATCGTGCTGCAGGGCCATCGCGTGGTGATGCTCAATGTCGGTTCGCGCGATGGCGCCAACGTTTATACCCTGCACTGAATTGCCGGCATCAAGCCCGAATAGGCGGTCGCGACGCGATTGCTAGTGCATGCGTTTTTTATCGTCGCCGGTTTCCGCCGGCGGTGTTGCCGCGGGTGTTGGTGCCGGTGCAGCCAGCCATTTGGCGTCGGTTTGCAGGCGGTCGAGCAGCACACTGACCTGCTGCGCGAGCTGATGTTCAAAACGCAGGTTGACGTTGGTGCCATTCGGCATGCCGAGATCGACTGACACCCCGTTTTCGACCGGTGTCAGACTCAGCTTGACGACGAGTGCGGGCGCTTCGCCGAGCGGGAAGTTGGTGCCCGGCTGGAATTGATCGTCGAGTTTGGTTTGCTGCTGCACCGCCTGCTGCTCGAATTCCGTTACCGTTTGCGCGATTTGCGGCGAGAATTTTTTCGCCACCGCGCGCGCCGCGAGGGTGCGGTTGGCAGCCAGCAGATGTGCAGTAACCGGGCGCGTCAGCCAGAAACGGAATTCTTCACCGGCGTCAGTGCTGACGCGCAGCAGAATGCGGTCTTCCGCCGGAACGTAACCGCCATTGAGTTGCCGTATGCCCATAGTGTGGATATTTTAACCCGTGCCGGACGGCGCGGGCGCGCTGCCTGCTGCGCCTATAAATGCATCAGCAGCCAGAGATAGATCACGCTCGCAGCGAGGCTGAGTACCGTGCGTACCGCGTGCAGGCGCCCCCATTTGATCAGCAGCGCGCGCGTCTCCGCAGAGGCGGGGTCGCGGCCCGCTTCCAGCAGGCGGCGATTGGTCGGCATGATCGAAATAAAAGTGAAAGGCACCACCAGCCCGATCAGTACGGCGGCGGCCAGCCACGCGGCGGCGCCGGTTATCAGCCACACCGCGGCGCCGCAGAGCAGGCTCAGCAGCGCGAGCGGCGCCTGCAGCCAGGTTGCGCGTTTGTAACTGGGCGCCCATTGCGCTGCTGCGCTGCGGGTGTCCAGCCCCAAACGCGCGGGATGCTCGGCGACATTGATGTAGAGCGAGGCGCCGGCGAACAGCGCGGCGGTGAAAGCGGCGAGAAATTGCAGGACTTGAATCACGGCTTATGCTTTCATGAGTTGGCGTGGTTGTGTTGCCCACCAGATGCACGCCAGTAAAACAATCTGCAGCGGCAGGCGCAAGGCTAGCAGCAATTCGGAAACCTGCGGAAACAACTGCGGGTGCAGCCACATGTAAATGTTTGCCGGCGTGACGGCAACGGTCAGTGCGATCAGTCCGATGCCGGCGGCGCGTCTGGTCTTGATGTGCAGCAGGCCGGCAGCGCCGAGCAATTCAAAAAATCCGCTGATATAGACCGCCTCAAGGCGTAGTGGCAGATCGGGCGGCACAATTTTTAAAAAATAGTCCGTCGCGACGAAGTGGCCGATGCCGCCGGTAAGGAACCAGATGAATACAATCGCCAGCGCGACGGTTCTAGTCCGCAT
>JANYDY010000018.1 GCA_025363435.1 Betaproteobacteria bacterium | reverse complement strand
GCGTCAGGTAGGCCATCGCGCTCGACACGCGCTGCGCGGGCGTATTGGTCATCGGCACCGAGCAATAGCCGTCGCGAAAATCGCCGTTCATGTCGTCGACGTACGCAATGCCTTTAGCCGCGGCGTAATCCGCCAGCGTGCGCGTCAGCGCCGGCCATTGCCCGCGCGGCAAACGGCGCAGCGGAATCGGCCCGGCGTCGCCGTGCAATTCGTTTTTAAAGTCCCAGTCGGTTTCCATCTTGCGATAGAAGGGCAGCACGCCGTCCCAATCCCAGCCGGTCGCCCCGAGTTGCGCCCATTCGGCATAGTCGGCCGGCGTGCCGCGCAGCGCGACCATGCCCATCACCGAACCGCCGCCGCCCATCACGCGGCCCTGCGGGAAACCGGTCGGTGCGGAATCGTTTGCCGTCAGCCAGTGCGCTTTGAGATTGGGCCACACATATGATTTGTTGTAGTACGACGACGGATAGTTGTCGCGCACATCGGAGGGTTCGCTGCCCGGCGCGAAATCGCGGCCGGCTTCAAGCAACAAAACCGAATTCGCCGAACGTGCGGAAAGGCGGCTCGCCGTGACGCAACCAGCGACGCCTGCTCCGATGACGATGTAATCAAAACTGCCGGGCATGCTGCAAACTCCATTGAACAAAATAAACGACCCGGCATCAATGCAGGGCCCTCCGAAGGCTACCGCATCAAACACGTGCTGACAACGCGAAGTGCCTTGCAGGGTGGGCAACTTGTTGCCCACGCAGGCAGGCTCTGCATATTGTGTTTAACGTGGGCAGCAAGCCGCCCACCCTACGCGCTCCTGCTGGATCATTCACACGCTGACAACGCAAAGCGCATGGCGCAGCGGAGTATCATGCGCACTTCGCCAATGTTATTGATGGAATCCACATGAGCACATCGAACAAAGTCGCCATCGTCACCGGCGCCGGCAGCGGCATCGGCAAAGCCTCTGCACTGGCATTGTTGAAAGCGGGCTACAACGTCTCACTGGTCGGGCGCCGTGCCGACATGCTGGAAAAAACCGCCGCCGAATCGGGCGCCGGTGCGCGCGCGCTCGCGGTGCCGACCGATGTCGGCAAACCCGACGCGGTCAACACCCTGTTTGCAAAAACGCGCGACACCTTCGGCCGCATCGACGTGCTGTTCAACAATGCGGGCGCCAACGCGCCGGGCATCCTGTTCGAAGATCTGACTTATGAGAAATGGCAATCGGTGGTCGACGTCAATCTGACCGGCATGTTTTTGTGCGCGCAGGCCGCCTATCGCATGATGAAAGAGCAGAATCCGCGCGGCGGCCGCATTATCAACAATGGTTCGATCTCGGCGCACGCGCCGCGCCCCGACTCGGCGCCGTACACCGCAACCAAACACGCAGTCACCGGGCTAACCAAATGCATCTCCCTCGACGGTCGCAAGTACGACATCGCCTGCAGCCAGATCGACATCGGCAATGCGCTGACCGAACTCGCCAAGCGCATGTCGACCGGCGTCAAGCAGGCCGACGGCACGGTAAAAGTCGAAGCGATGATGGACGTGCAGCAAGTCGCCGATGCGGTTGTCTATATGGCCGGCCTGCCGCTTGAAGTGAATGTGCAGTTCATGACCATCATGGCGAGCAAAATGCCCTTCGTCGGGCGCGGGTGAACGCCACTGCACCAAGCTGGTTGTGGATTGCGCTGACCGTAGGCGCAGCCCTCGCACAAACTTTTCGCAACGCTGCACAGCGCCATCTCACCGCCACGCTCGGCACGCTGGGCGCAACGCTGGTGCGTTTTCTTTACGGCCTGCCATTCACCGTCGCGTGGCTCGCCGCGGTGGCGACCTACGGCCATTTCGCCTGGCCTGAACTGCATCTCGCGTTCGCCGGCTGGGTGGTCATCGGCGCTTTGTCGCAACTGGCCGCCGCCGCTTTGCTGTTGCAGGTGATGGAGGAGCGCAACTTCGCGCTCGGCGTTGCCTATTCGAAAACCGACGCCATCCTCGTTGCACTGTTTGCCTTCTTCATCCTCAGCGAAGCAGTCGCCGCCGGCGTGGCGCTCGCGATTGGCGTCGGCACGCTGGGCGTGATGCTGCTATCGCCGGCCGATCCGCGGCATCCCATACGCGCACTGCTGACGGGGCTAACGACACGTAGCGCCCTGCTCGGCATCGCCTGCGGCGCCAACTTTGCCTTCAGCGGCGTCTGTTACCGCGCCGCGGCATTGTCGTTGCCTGAAGTGCATTTTGCGATGGCGGCGGCGATTATTCTGGTCTTCGCGCAATCGGTGCAAACGCTGGCACTCGGCGGCTGGTTGCTGGCGCGTCAGGCCAATACGGTAGTGTTGATCCTGCGCGAATGGCGCCCCTCACTGTTTGCCGGCTGCATGGGCGCCACCGCCTCGATCGGCTGGTACACCGCTGTCGCCATCGAACCGATCGCGCATGTGCGCACCCTCGGCTTGATCGAACTCGTCTTCGTCTACGCCGTCTCGCACCGATTCTTCCGCGAAAGAATCGCGCCGCGCGAAATTATCGGCATGGCGCTGCTGGCCTTGGGGCTGGTGATTGTGACTTTCGCCCGATAGTCACGATATTCGGTTGCGCAGTTTGCCGCGTTACCAGTCGCTATACGCGCTAAAATTCCCGCCATGGAAAACTCGCCCGCATCTACTTCCGGCCGCATGCCGCGCAAAATCGCGATCGTCGGCGCTGCTGCACTGACTGCCGCAATATTGTTGTACGCGCTGGCCGGCTTCGTGCTGCTGCCGTGGTACGCGCAACGCGAATTGCCAAAGATAGTCGAACAACAACTGCACCGTCAGGCGCAGGCCGGCGGGATTTCGTTTAACCCGTTCACACTGACGCTCGAAGTCAAAGACTTCGCGCTGAAAGAACACGACGGCCGGCCGATGGTTGCCTTCAAGCATGCGGTGATCGATCTCGAATGGCGCTCGCTAACGCAACGCGCCGTCGTCTTCGGCGATATCCGTCTCGAGGCGCCGGCGCTGCATTTCGAGATTTCGCGCGAAGGCCGACTCAATCTCGCCGCACTCGCCGGTGAGCAGACGTCGACGCCGCAGGAACCCAACCCGTCGGCAACACCGCGCGTCATTATTGGCGACATTCAAGTCGAAGGCGGCACCATCGCGTTTGAAGACCAGCGTGTCGGCTACAAGAACCGCTTTGAGGAACTGTCGGTAAAGCTGTCATCGCTGTCGACCTTCGCCGATGACAAAGGCCCTTATGCGCTCTTCGCGCGCACGCCGGGCGGCGCGATATTGAAATGGAAAGGCGAAGCATCGATTTCGCCGCTGGTCGCCACCGGCACCATCGCGCTCGAACACGGCTCATTGCCGGAATTGCAGCCCTTCGTGCAGGAATTTCTCAACGCGGCTATCACCGACGGCCGCGCCAGCGTCGAATTGCCGTACCACTTTGCGCTGCCCGGCGGCAAACCGCGACTGCTGGTCAAAAACGGTAAGCTCACGATCGAAGCCTTCGCGTTGACCGCCACCGGTGCCACGGCGCCGCTGCTGAAGTTCGACAGTTTCGCGGTGGAAGACATTGCGCTTGATCTCGCCGCGCACACGGCAAGCCTCGGTGCGTTGCGGCTTGCAGCGCCGGAAGTGAAAGCGCGCCGCGACGAGAACGGCGTGATCGATCTGACCAGACTACTGATCCCGCGCAAACAGGACACGCCCTCGGCGCCGTGGCAGGTTACGCTGGCGGCGATCGAACTGACCAAAGGCGCGATCTTATTCGATGACAAGGCGAGCGGCCTCGCACCTGCGCTCAAAGACATCGCGGTAAAACTTGGCGACGTCACTGCAGATTTCGCACGCCCGGTGCCGTTTGAAATTTCCGCCGCAATCGTCAGCGGCGGCACGCTTGCGGCAAGCGGCCGCATGGCGCCGGGCGGCG
Organism: Betaproteobacteria bacterium; assembly: GCA_025363435.1. Lineage (GTDB taxonomy): Bacteria > Pseudomonadota > Gammaproteobacteria > Burkholderiales > SG8-41 > PALSA-1004. Next base: position 11,600 of record JANYDY010000018.1, on the reverse strand, counting down.
CAGTCGACGCCAAGGTCAGCGGCGCGGCGATTGCGCTGGCGCCACTGCAGCCTTTGATTGCGCGCTACGCCAACGCGACGCTGACCAGCGGCGAGGCGGCCTTTTCCGGCAACCTGAAAACCGGCCAGAAAAATGCCGCCCTCGTTTACACCGGCAGCGCCGGCATAACCAATGTGCAGGTGAACGATCCGACCGGTGTTGCACTGGTTGGCTGGAAGTCGCTGGCAACGACAACGCTGCGTGCGCAGCTTGCTCCCGTGCAAATGCACATCGACGCCCTGCACTGGCAGGAGCCAGGCGGCAAATACGCCATCGCCGCCGATCAGACGAGCAATCTCCGGCGCACCCTCAAGCGCAGCGACAACACGCTGCCGGGCCAGGCCCCGCCCGCCGCGGCAGGCGCTGATAAGCCCGCAGCTGCGTCGCCGGCAGCGACTGCACCCGCTGCGGACGACGACGAAGACAGCGCCATCGCCGTGCAGATCCGCCGCATCGATATCAAACAGGGCGCGCTCGATTTTTCCGACGACAGCCTCGGCGGCGGCTTCGCCACCAGCATCCGCGAATTCAACGGCACCATCAACGGAATCTCCAGCGATCGCGGCACGCGCAGCCAGATCGCACTCGAAGGCCGCGTTGACGAATTCGGCTACGCGCGCGTCAGCGGTTCGCTCAATCCCTTTCTACCACGCGACCGCAGCAACGTGCGCCTCGAATTCCGCAACCTGGATGTTGCCAAGGTAACGCCGTACGCAGTGCGTTTCGCCGGCTACAAAATCGCCTCGGGCCGCATGTCGCTCGATCTCAATTACCGCGTGCGCAACAATTTGATCGAAGGCGACAACCAGATTGTGCTCGAACAGTTTACGCTCGGCGAAAAAGTCGATTCACCCGGCGCGCTCGACCTGCCGCTCGGACTCGCCATCGCGCTGCTCAAGGACGACGACGGCAAGATCGATCTTGCGCTGCCGATATCGGGCAATCTCGACGATCCGAAATTCGATTACAGCGCCATCATCGGCAAGGCCATCGGCAATCTGCTGACCGGCATATTCACCGCGCCCTTCAAGTTGCTCGCGCGTCTCTTCTCTGGCGGCAGCAGCGACGAATTCAGCCTGATCGCCTTCGATCCCGGTTCGGCGCGCGTGCTGCCGCCGCAACGCGAAAAACTCTCGCGCATCGTGCAGGCGTTGGGCAAAAAGCCGGAACTGAAACTGCTGGTGCCGGCACGTTACGACGTCGAGCTTGACGCGCGCGCGCTCAAACGCGCAGCGCTACGGCGTGAACTCGGCAAACGCGCGGGCTTCGATCTTGAAGAAGAAGACCCGCCGGGGCCGCTTAACATCGACGACCGGCGCACACGCGCCGCCGTGCGCGATTTGTTTGCCGAACGTTTTTCCAGCGCGGAACTCGACAAGCTGCGCGCCGAGGCAGAAGCCAAAGCGAATGCTGCCGACGGCGGCAAATCACAGCAGGCCATGAGTTCGCTCGAACGGCTCGGCCGTTTTGCCAGTGGCGAACCGCATGTCGCCGATACCGGCGAGTTCTATCGCACGCTGGGCGGCCGTCTGCTCGCCGCGCAAGCGCTAGGCGCCGACGCTCTCAACGAACTGGCACGCAAACGCGCCGCAGCGATCGGCGAAGTACTCAAGGCCGCGGGCATTGATCTCGCCCGCATGAGCCTGACCACCGGCGACCCGCTGAACAATCCCGAAGCAAAAACAGTTGCACTGGAACTCGCACTCTCTGCGCGCTAGTCAACGCGCGCGCCGGAATCCTTCACCACCTTTGCGTACTTGGTGATTTCCGACTTGATGTAATCGCCAAAGGCCTCGGGCGTCTCTGTCGTGAACGGAAAAATGCCCAGCACCGCCAGCCTGTCCTTCACATCGCTCATACCGAGCGCGCGGTTGATTTCCGCGTGCAGTTTGCCGACGATAGCTTTCGGCGTGCCGCGCGGCGCCAGCACGCCATACCAGTTGTCCACCGCGTAACCGGGCACGCCGGATTCGGCAATCGTCGGCAATTCCGCAAATTGCTCGACACGCTTGCCGGAGGTCACCGCAAGTGCGCGGATGCGGCCCGCTTTCATTTGCGTCAGCGCAGTTGATACGGTGGCGAATATCAATTGCACATTGCCGGCCACCAGATCAATCATCGCCGGCGCGCCGCCTTTGTACGGAATATGGATCATCTTGACACCGGCCAGCGAGTTGAACAGTTCGCCGGCAAGATGATCGGCGAAACCGACACTCGACGAACCGAAATTGAGTTTGCCCGGATTGGCTTTTGCGTAGGCGATAAATTCCTTGACCGAATGCGCCGGCAGCGACGGATGCACCGCCAGCACGTTCAATGCCGACACGCCGCGCGCCACCGGCGCAAAACCATTGACGGGGTCGTACGGCAGCTTCGCATAGAGACTGGGGTTGACCGCGACCGGCCCGATAGTGCCCAGCACCAGCGTGTGTCCATCCGGTGTGGCGTTCGCCGCGATCTCCATGCCGACGATGCCGTTGCCGCCGGGCCGGTTATCGACGATGGCCTGCTGCCCCCACGCTTCAGTCAATTTTTGCGCCAGCGCGCGCGCCGTGATATCGGAGCCGCCGCCGGGCGCGACGGTAATGATGATGCGGATCGGCCGCGCCGGATAGGATGACTGCGCCGCAGCAGTTTGCATGAACATGAATGCAATGAGAGCAAGACCCGCCGCAATTGAAATCTTCATGACTGCTCCACTGGCAACGCTAGGCAGCGATGATACACTGCGAACGATTCCCGATAGACACTCCGCCATGAAAAATACGCCATGAAAAACTCCTCACACAAAAGCGGTGCAGCGCTGCAATCCAATGCACCAATTCATGACTGGACCGCGACCGAAATTGCTGCCTCAGTGAATGCACGCACGATCACTTGCGAAGCGGTCGCGCGTTCCCATCTCGAACACATTGCTGCGCGTGAACCACAGGTCATGGCGTGGGAATATCTGAATCCCGATCAGGTAATTGCACAGGCGCGCGTGTATGACACTGCCGGCATCAGCGGCCCGCTCGCCGGTGTGCCCTTCGGTATCAAGGACATCATCGATACCTGCGACATGCCGACACAGATGGGCTCGCCGATTTACAAAGGCCACCAGCCCAAAGGCGATGCAGCGTGCGTTGCGCTGTCGCGCAAGGCCGGCGGCATCCTGCTCGGCAAAACCGTCACCACCGAATTCGCCAACCGTCATCCGGGCAAAACGCATAACCCGTTCGACTTCGCACGTACACCCGGCGGTTCATCAAGCGGCTCGGCTGCCGCGGTCGGCGATCATATGGTGCCGCTGGCGATCGGCACCCAAACCACCGCTTCAACCATACGCCCTGCTTCTTTCTGCGGCACTTTCGGTTATCGCCCCACACATGGCGATCTCAGATGCGTCGGCGTCAAAGAGGCTTCGGGTTCGCTCGACACGCTGGGATTGTTTGCGCGTTCGATCGAGGACATCGCGCTCTACCGCGAAGTGTTGACTGGCAGCAGCACACCGGCGCCGATCGCGGAGCCGGGCAGCGCGCCGCGTATCGGCTTCTGCCGCACACATCTATGGTCGCAGCTTGAGCCGCAGACACAAACCATGATCGAAGGCACCGCGCAACAGCTTGCGCGCGCCGGCGCCCGCGTCGGGGACGTTACGCTGCCGGCTGAGTTCGAGGGAATAGAAGACGCGCACCGCTGGGTGTCGAGTTTCGAGTTCTCGCGCAACTTCACCTGGGAAATCGAAAATCACTTCGAGAAGATCAGCGAGACGCTGCGCAATAACCGGCTCAAAGACGGCCTGTCATGCAGCTTCGATCGCTATCGCGAAGCGCGCGAATTACTCGCGCGTTGCCGCCTGCTGCTTGATCCGGTATTCGACAAATACGACGTATTGCTCACCGCACCGGCCACCGGCGAAGCGCCGATCGGGCTTAATGCAACCGGCAATGCCGCGCTGTGCGTCATCTGGACGTCGACGCACGTGCCGGCCGTGACATTGCCACTCTACAAAGGCCCGAACGGATTGCCGATCGGCGCGCAGTTGATTGCCAGACGCAACGCCGACCGCGCGCTGTTCAGCGCGGCGCGCTGGGTCTGGAACCAATGCAATTAAGCTGCGCGCAGGGCTGCGACAAAGTTACACGCCCGAAATACGGTTCGCTTCTTTGATAATCAACTTGCGGCTTTTGCGCGCATTGGTTTTGTTGACTGCCAATTGAGCGGCATTGATCGAATGCGCACCGCACTTCGTGCACACCGATTGCATGATGGCCGTCGAGATGGCATTGGCCGGACGGAATGCGTTCGGATCAACCGCTTCAACCAGTTCTTTCAGCGATTCTTCACCGCACTTCCAGCAAGTCAATTCGGTCATTACTTTGGCAACGGCCCGGATTTCGCTCATGTTCTTTCCCTTGTTTATTGAATTGGCCGGTGCCTCACCACAGGCAGCCGACAGCAATTAACCAGTATCGACGAGCGACAACACGGCGCGCACGGCGGCCGTGTTGGCACTGCGACAGTTTGAAAAAATCGGGAAAAACAGCGGGCGATGAGGGTAGTAGCGGCCGACCGTCTGCGTGACCAGGATATTGGTGTGGCGGCGCGGACTTTAACCCACCCTGACCATAAGCGCAAAAGCGTTTAATCAGGCTGAAAATGCGCCTGTATTGACAGCCCCGCCTCGATCAAGGACATTCGCGGCTTTTATCTGTGAAGGGAAGACCATGACCACCACGACCACCGCCTCCGGCCTCGTTTACGAAGAACTCGTCGTCGGCGACGGCGACGCAGCCGCTACCGGCCAGCATGTCACCGTGCATTACACCGGCTGGTTGACCGACGGCAAAAAATTCGATTCGAGCAAGGATCGCGACGACCCGTTCCAGTTCGGCCTCGGCCAGGGCCAGGTCATCAAAGGCTGGGACGAAGGCGTGGCCGGCATGAAAGTCGGCGGCAAGCGCAAGCTGACGATCCCGCCGGAACTAGGCTACGGCGCGCGCGGCGCCGGCGGCGTGATTCCACCGAACGCCACGCTGGTGTTTGAAGTCGAACTGCTGGCAGTCTAACGCCGTCGCGGATCAATCGTCGGTGACGATCAGAAATCCGCTCATGTGATCGTGACCTTCGCCGCAAAAGTTATCGCATAAAAACGCGAAACGTCCGCTGCGGTCAGGCGTGAAGGTCACCTCGACCGCTTTGCCCGGCACCACATCGGCGCGCACATTGAAATCCGGCACGCTGAAACCGTGCATGAAATCCGGCGAGGTCAGCGCAATCGTCACCGGCCGGCCTTTTTTCAGACGTATTTCAGGCTGGCTGAAAGTAAACTTCGCCGCCACCAGCGCGATGCGCTCGCCGGCGGCAGCGCCGTGCGCTGCTGCCGCGAGTAAATATCCGGCGACACCGGCGATTGCGGCCGTCGCCGCAAGATTGTGCGCAAACCGTCGCACGCCTCAGGCCTTCACCGGCAGTTCCTGCATGCGCTGCGGCGTGCCCGCGGCAGTCGCCTGCACCGTGCGGTAACCGAGGCCTTTGTACGGTTGCGCGGCGTCCCACGGCAACTGCGTTTTCTGCGGCGCGGTGCCGACCGGCGACAACGGGAACATCAACGATTGCGCGGCGTGGTGCGCAATGTGGCCGGTCATGTGGTGATGTTCGTGATGAATGTGGCCGTAAAACACGGCGACGTTTTTGTACGGCATCAGGAGATCGATGGCGGCCATGCCGTCACGCGTTGCCCAATCCCATTGCGGGTAAAGCGAAAACAGCGGTCGGTGCGTCAGCACGACGATGGGCGCATCCGGCTGCTGGCGCGCGAGGTCGGTTTTCAGCCACTCAATTTGTTTCGCGCCGAGGATGGGCGCCGGGTCTGAAATATTATCGAGCACGATGAAATGCACTCCCTTGTGGTCAAACGTGTAGTAAAGCGGCCCGCCGATAATTTCCTGATAGGCTTCGCCGCGATCGAGCGAGGCGTCGTGTTCGCCGGCGAAAAAAAGCACTTTCGGCGCTTTCAGTTCGGCGGCCATGTCACGAAACTCGCGCAGGCGCTGGCGGCGCACTTTGGGGTCGTCCGTGGTCTGCGTGAGGTCGCCGGTGAAGACGATAAAATCCGGCGGCTGTTCAAGGTTGTTCACCGTCGCAATCGCCTTGCGCAGCGTGCCTTTCGAGTCGGGGTTCACTTTGGGATTGTCATAGCCCCAGTGGATGTCCGAGAGCTGAATGAAGTTGAAGTCCGGACGACTCTGCCCGTAGGTCGCGCAGCCCGGCAACCCCGAGGCAAAAACCAGCCCGCCGACACCGGCCATTTGCATGAAATCCCGTCTGCTGTAACGTTGCTCGTCCATTTGTACCCTCCCGATTGCTTTTCAGTAAATACCGGCGGCGGCAACACCGCGGCTCCGATGGACTAGACTAGACCGGCCTGCCGTTTATTCCATGTGAATGCCTGAAATAAAAATGGAATAAACCGGCCGCCCGCACAGTCTTGCATGATCAACAGCCGTCAGAACAACCGGGGCTTTGCATTTGGGTGACGCGGAAAAACTGCTGCGCTTCGAAACCACGGTGCTGTTGCATCTGGATGCCGCATACAATCTTGCGCGCTGGCTGACGCAGGACGAGTTCGGCGCCGAAGATGCGGTGCAGGACGCCAGCTTGCGCGCGCTGCGTTTTTTCGACGGCCAGCGCGGACCGAACCCGAAAGCGTGGTTCATGGCGATCGTACGCAACGCCAGCCTCGACTGGTTAAACGAACGCGGCCGCCACGGCGTCACCGAGCAGTATGACGATGATGAACACGGCAATGCAGGTGAAGCAGTTGCAACAGAAGGCCCCGAGCATGCGGCGATCCGCCGCGCCGACGCGCGTGATTTACATATTTGTATCGCCGCACTGCCGGTGGATTTTCGCGAGGTGATCGTGCTGCGTGAGCTGGAGGAACTGTCGTACAAGGAAATCAGCGCCATCGTCGATGTGCCGATCGGCACCGTGATGTCGCGATTGGCGCGCGCGCGCGATCTGCTCACGCAAAAAATGCAAAGCTCATTGCGCAAGGTGAAGTCGTGAACTGCATGCGCATGCGCCAGGTACTCGATGCGTGGATCGACGGTGAACTTGATCGCGCAACTGCCGCGGAAATTGAACAGCACATCGCCGCCTGCCCGGCCTGCCTCGCCTTGAAAGCCGAACGCGATGCACTGCGTCTCAAGGTGCGCGATGCCGCGCAATACTATGCCACGCCGGCAGCGTTTAAAGCGGCGCTGCACGCACGGCTCGCTGCGCGCACACCAGTTCGCGCGACACGCACACCCGGCTGGTTGCAGGCCGGCGTATTTGCGAGCTTCACTGCCGCAATCGGTTTACTCGCCGGGCTGTGGATTGCGCGCCCGCCGTCAGAAGATCCGCTGCGCGAACAAATCGTCGCCAGTCATGTTGCGTCATTAAGCGATACGCAACGCCTGATCACCGTCGCCTCGAGTGATCAACACACGGTCAAACCCTGGCTGCAGGGGAAAATCGATTTCGCGCCGGCCGTGCGCGATTTGTCGATGCAAGGCTACACGCTGCTGGGCGCGCGCCTGGATCACGTCGCCGACCGCCAGGCCACCGCAATCGTCTATCGCATGCGCAACCACGTCATCAATCTCTATGCCTGGCGCGCCACCGGCTACAACGCCGAAGCGTTGACGCTGCAGTCGGCGCGCGGCTTCGGCCTCGCCACATGGGCCGACGGTGGACTGCGTTACGCGGCGGTCTCCGACATTGAACGCGGCGACCTCGAACGATTCGCCAGGCTGGCGCAGGCGCCATAAACCGCGTGAAGCCGCTTACTTCAGCGGCTTGTAGCGCAGCCGCTTCGGCTTCGCACCTTCTTCGCCGAGGCGTTTCTTCTTATCGGCTTCGTATTCCTGATAATTGCCGTTAAAGAAAGTCCACTTCGATTCGCCTTCGGCGGCGAGGATGTGGGTCGCGATCCTATCCAGAAACCAGCGATCGTGCGAGATCACCAGCACGCAACCGGCGAATTCGAGCAGCGCATCTTCAAGCGCGCGCAGCGTTTCGACATCCAGATCGTTTGACGGTTCGTCGAGCAACAGAACGTTGCCGCCGGCGATTAGCGTGGTGGCCAGATGCAAACGGCCGCGCTCGCCGCCCGACAGATTGCCGACCTTCTTGCCCTGGTCGGTGCCCTTGAAATTGAATCGGCCCATATAGGCGCGTGCCGGCATTTCAAATTTACCGACCTTCAGCACATCGGCGCCGTTGGAGACAAAATCGAACACCGTCTTGTCGGCTTCGAGATCGTCGCGCGACTGATCGACCACCGCGAGCTTCACGCTCTTGCCGATTTCGACTTCGCCCTTGTCCGCTTTTTCCTTGCCGGCGATCATGCGAAACAGCGTCGATTTACCGGCGCCGTTGGGTCCGATAATGCCGACAATCGCACCCGGCGGTACGTTGAATGAAAGGTCGTCCATCAACAGGCGGTCGCCGAATTTTTTGCTCACCCCCTTGAATTCGATCACGCTGTCGCCGAGACGATCGGCCACCGGAATAAAAATTTCCTGCGTCTCGTTACGCTTCTGGTATTCGTAGGAATTCAATTCCTCAAATCTCGCAAGTCGCGCTTTCGATTTGGCCTGACGGCCCTTGGCGTTTTGCCGCACCCATTCGAGTTCGCGTTTGATGGTTTTCTGTCGCGCCGACTCAGTTGACTCTTCCTGCTGCAAACGTTCGTCTTTCTGTTCGAGCCAGGAACTGTAATTGCCTTTCCACGGGATGCCCTGGCCGCGGTCGAGCTCGAGTATCCATTCGGCGGCGTTGTCCAGAAAATAGCGATCGTGGGTTACGGCAACAACCGTGCCGGGAAATTTTTGCAGAAACTGTTCCAGCCACTCGACCGATTCGGCATCAAGGTGGTTGGTCGGTTCATCGAGCAGCAGCATGTCGGGTTTCGACAACAGCAGGCGGCACAAGGCGACGCGGCGTTTTTCACCGCCGGACAGCGGCTTGATTTTGGCGTCCCACGGCGGCAGACGCAGCGCATCAGCCGCGATCTCAAGCTGGTGCTCGGTATCGCCGCCAGCCGCAGCGATGACGGCTTCGTACTTGGCCTGATCGGCGGCGAGCTTGTCGAAATCCGCATCGGGTTCGGCATAGGCGGCGTAGATTTCGTCGAGTTTTTTCTTCGCGTCGGCAATTTCACCAAGCCCCTCTTCAACCGCTTCGCGCACGCTCATTTCCGGATCGAGTTGCGGCTCCTGCGGCAGAAAGCCGATTTTGATGTTCGGCATCGGCACCGCTTCGCCGTCGTAATTCTTGTCCTCGCCGGCCATGATTTTGAGCAGGCTGGATTTGCCCGAGCCGTTCAACCCGAGCACGCCGATTTTGGCGCCCGGAAAGAATGACAACGAAATGTTCTTCAGAATTTGACGCTTGGGCGGCACAACCTTGCCGACCCGCTGCATGGTGTAAACGTATTGAGCCATGGTGATTTACCCGGGAAATGGAGCGCAATCATAGCGGAACGCGGGCCGCCGCGTCGAACCGGCCGTCCACGCGCGGCCCAAGCGTGAATTCCGCACTTGAAGCCGTCCGCCCATCGGGCATAATCTAGCGCCAATACTGCCGGGGCCGTCGCACCCGGTACAAAACGGAGGAGGCCCGCATGAGTTTCGACGCAACAATGAAGTTCAGCACCAACATGAGCCGTGCGGAAATCGAAGCGAAGATTCCCGAGCTCAAAAAATTTGCTGAAGCAGCCGGGTTGGCTGAAATCGTCAAACTGCTCTCAGATACTGCTGCCCTGCCGCCCGCCGAACTCGTCACGCGCATGAAACGTTGCCTCGAACTTACCGGCGGCAAGGACGAATACGCGCTGCTCTACGACCAGCTCGACATGCTGGTGCTGAATCTCAACAATCTTAAATAAAGAAGACGGCGCACAGCGCCGCACTACCGGAGGAACTCAACGTGGCCAATCTCATGCGCCGTTGCGCGCCGTCTGTTCTATGCGCGCTCATGTTCATTGCGTTGCCTTCCAGCGCGCACGTCACTGAAATCAACACCGTTGCGGTCGAACCCTTTGCCGCGGGCAGCAGCTTCGGCGAAAGCGGCGCCTACGAACGTGTGCGCGGCACTTTCAAGGGCGAACTCGATCCGGCGGATGTGCGCAACAAAGTCATCGTCAATCTCGACAAGGCTCCGCGCAACGCGCGCGGGCGCGTCGAATACGAGGCGGATTTTTTCCTCATGCGCCCGGTCGATAGCGCACGCGGCAATCACAAAATCATTTATGACGTCACCAACCGCGGCCGCAAGATCATTCACTGGCGGCTGATGGACGGCAAACCGAAATCGGTCGCTTCCTCCAACGATCCAAAAAACCTCGAAGATGCCGGTAACAGTCTTTTGTTCCGGCGCGGCTACACCATTGTGTGGAGCGGCTGGGATTCCGAGGCACCGCGCGAATTCAACGGCATGTCGATGAGCGCGGTCGTCGCCACCGACAACGGCAAACCCATCGTGCGCGCGATCCGCGATGAAATCATCGCCGAGACGCGTGACCGTTCCGATCCGCCAAAACCGGGCGAGCCGCCGCGCAAACAGCTGCTCAAATTGTCTTACGACGCGGCAACGCTCGATCAAAGCGAAGCGAAATTGACCATGCGCCGCAGCGAAAAAGACACGCGCGTTGAAATTCCGCCATCGCGCTGGGCCTACGACAGTTCGCGCGCCGTCGAGTTGTTGCCGGCCGGCACCAACCCGCAGCCCGGGGTTATTTACGAATTTCATTACAAGGCAAAAGACCCGCGCGTTCTCGGCGTCGGCCTTGCCGCGACGCGTGATCTGCTGTCGTTTTTGCGCGCCGGCGCCCCGGATGCCAAAGGCAATACAAACCCGACCCGCGGCATCACCGGCGTACTCGCCTTCGGCGCTTCTCAAAGCGGGCGTTTTCTGCGCGACTTCGTCCACCTCGGCTTCAATCAGGACGAATCGGCGCGCAAGGTACTCGACGGCGTGCTTGCGCATACCGCGGGCGCCGGCGGCGTGTTCCTGAATTACGAGTTCGGCCAGCCCAATCGCACGAGCACCCAGCATGAAGACCACACCTTCCCGGAAAACATTTTTCCGTTTTCGACCGCGCGCATGACCGATCCGGTTACCGGCAAAACCGGCAGCCTGTTGCGCGGCGACGGTTTCGATCCGCTGTGGATGGAAACCAACACGTCGACCGAGTACTGGCAAAAAGGCGCCTCGCTGCTGGTCACCGATCCACTCGGGAAAATGGACGTTGAACTGCCGGCGCAGGCGCGCGGCTATCTGTTTGCCGGCACCCAGCACGCCGGTGTGGCGTGGATGACGCCGACGCGCGGCCAGTGCGTCAACCCGCGCAACCCGCACAGCCCGACGCCAGGCCAACGCGCACTGCTGGTCGCGCTTGACGAATGGACCGGCGGCAAGCTGCCGCCCGACACGCGCACGCCGCGCATCAAGGACAACACGTTCACCAGCGTTGAAAATCTGAAATTCCCGGCGATTCCCGGCATCAAGGTCGCGAACCGCATCAACGA
>JANYDY010000010.1 GCA_025363435.1 Betaproteobacteria bacterium | reverse complement strand
ATGCCGACCTTGGCGCCGGTCGGCACTACGCCGGGCGGCATTACTGCGAGAGAAGGGTCAAGCGGCTTGGCGCGCGCGCCGGGAATGACGATGACGTCGCGATCGCCCTGCACGCGCGTGGCGATCGCCCATTCGACGTCGGTTGCATTCCAGACGTCGATATCATCGTCGACCACCACGACGTGTTTCAGATCCATCACCGACAAGGCGGCGAGCAGGGCGTTCTTGCCTTCGCCCGATTGTTTTTTGATCGAAATCACGGCGTGCCAGAACGCGCAGCCGCCGAGCGTGACATTGATGTCTTTGACCTGCACGCCGGCAGTCTTCAGTGCGCGGCGGATCGCGTTGTAGCGCGTCGGCGCGGCGAGCCAGGTGTTTTCCCAGGGCATGTGCAACGCGTAGTAGACGGCGTCGCGGCGCATGGTTACCGCATTGATGCGCACCTGCGGGTTCCAGTGCAGGCCGCCCATCAGGCGCGTGAATTCGCCGAAGCGGCCTTCGGGATACACCCAGCCGGTCGGCAGGATTTCGCCTTCGAGCACGATTTCGGCGTCGGCGATGCACGGCAGGTCGATGGTTTCGCAGGCAACGAGATCGACCGGCGCGCCGCGAATGCCCCCGGCGATGCCCATTTCATCGACGCCGAGCGGTGCGCGAAAACCCGAACCCATGATTTCGAACGGGTGGGTGCCGATCGAGATCGAAATCGGGCAGGGGCGACCGGCTTCGAACGCGCGCTGCGCAAACAGCCGCATGTTGTTGGGCGTGACGATGTCGATGCCGGTCAGGTTCTTTTCCTTGACCATGAAGCGGTACATCCCGGAATTGAGGCCGAACTCCGGATCCTTCGCGATCACCACGCCGGCAGTGATCATCGGGCCGCCGTCGTAGATCGACGACATCGGCACCGGCAGTTTGAACAGATCGACGTCGGCGCCTTTCTGAATGACTTGTTTGTGCGGTGCAGTCTCGACGTGGCGTGGCGGCAGCGGGTTATTGATGCCGCGTTCAAGCAGGGCTTCGATGTCGCTCCAGTTTTCAACACCCATGCCGAGTGCGGCGCGGCGTTGCGTGCGGATGATGCCGGAGACGATCGGCATGTCGTAACCGATGACCTTGTGAAAAAACAGCGCGTGCTCCGATTGATCGACCAGTGTGGCGATGTGGCGGATATCGACCGGTTGCCTGATATCGATCAGTTCCTTCTCGCCGCGCAGTCGGTCGAGAAAGCCGCGGAAATTCTCGCTCATGATTTTTTGCTCTTCGCTGCTTTGGTCGGACGCATGCCTTCCCAGCGCGCGATGTTTTCGTGCTGGACGTCGAACAGGTCGAGGATGCGGCCGACCGTGTGGTTGACCATGCCGTCGATGTCTTTGACCTTGCTGTAGAAGGCCGGCACCGGCGGGAAAATGATGCCACCCATTTCAGTAACGGAGACCATGTTGCGCAGATGCGCCAGATTGAGCGGCGCTTCGCGCGTGATCAGCACGAGCCGGCGGCGCTCTTTCAAAATAACGTCGGCGGCGCGCGTGACCAGATTGTCGGAGTAGGCGTTGGCAACACCCGACAGCGTTTTCATTGAGCAGGGCGCAATGACCATGCCTTGCGTGAGGAAGGAGCCACTGGCGATGGTGGCGCCGATGTCGCGCGGGTTGTAGACGACGTCGGCGAGCTTCTCGATGTCTTTTCGCTTGAGGCCGAGTTCCTGCCACGCATTGAGCACGCCGGCTTCCGAAAGAATGAGATGCGATTCCCAGCCACCGATGGCACGCAGCTGTTTGAGTATGCCGAGTCCGTAGACGGCACCGGTGGCGCCGGTGATGGCGACGATCAGGCGTTTTTTCATTTTGCATTCTCCATGTATTTCCCTCACCCCGGCCCTCTCCCCGAGGGAGAGGGTGAGAACGGTCCGGCTTCGCTGATGCGAAGCCGGATATTGTTATGCTGTCTCGGCTTCTTTTTTCCAGCGAAAGAGGTGATTTTCAAGCGGTTTTAACACGCCCGATTCGAGCGCCACCATCATGGCGATCATGGTGATGGTCCAGGCAAATACCTGGTCGGTCTGTATCAGGTCGGCGGCCTGACGCAGGCGATATCCTATACCGCTGGAGGCGCCTATCGTTTCGGCGACGAGGCTGACGCGCCAGCCGAAACCGAAGGCGAGTCGCGCACCCGAGAAAAAATAGGGCATGACGGTCGGCAGGTAAATCTTGCTCATCACTTTCCAGCCCGGCATACGCAGCGTGTGCGCGAGTTCGATGAAATCGGCGTTAACGGCGCGCGTACCTTGCCACACGTTCGTAATGATCAGCGGCATCGCTGTCATGAAGACGACGAAGATGATCGATTTTTCGGAAATACTGAACCAGATGATGCCGAAAATCGCCCAGATCGCCGATGACACGGTATTCAGCACCGGCAGCACCGGTTCGAAGAATTCGCCCAACGGGCGGATCGCGCCAAGCGCAATGCCTGCCGGCACGCTGACGATAGCCGCCAGCGCAAAACCGATGCAGACGCGTTGCAGCGTGATGATGAGATTGCGCCAGAGATCGCCGTTGTCGATGATCAGGTTTAGCGCATCGTAGACGCGCACCGGGCCCGGCAACACGTAATGCGGATAACGTTGCGACAGCAGCCACCAGATGCCGAGCAGGATCGCCAGCAGTGCAGCGCGCTTGCCGATCAAAGCATAGCGCGCGCCTCCGGCGTGTGTTGCGATGGCGGGCTGTTCGGTCATGCTCCCATGCTTTCCGATTAAAAGTACTTACGCTTTTGGCGGTGCGGTGAAATAAGTGCCGCGACCGCTGGCGACCAGCGCGCCGTCCTTGTCATACACATAGGCTTCGGCGGTCGAAAACTGGCTGCCGCTGCGCACCACGTGCGCTTTGGCGGTGAGATCGCCGGGCATGGCCGCCTTGTGATAATCAACGCGGATATCGATGGTCGGCACCGGGCGCCCGAGCTGGGCGGCAATCGCGTAGTCGGCGGCGACGTCGACAATGGCGGCGAGTATGCCACCGTGGGTGTATTTACGATCCGGATTGACCACCCATTCTTCGCGCCAGCCGGATTTGAGTTCGATGCCTTCTGCATCGGCTTTGAGTACGGTGAAATTCAGCCATTGGTTGAACGGCCCGCGCGAAATCAGTTTCTGCAGTGTTTCTATGGTGACGGCGTTTTCAGCCATGCGTTGCTCCGGTGGTAAGTGATGAATTTTCAGAATGGGTGGCGGTGGCAATTTGTCTTAACGCCGCCTGATCGATTTTGTTGGTGCCGGCGAGCGGCATGCGTTCGAGAAAAAACACGCGCCGCGGGTGCGCATAGGCGGCGCCGTGTTCAAGGGTGTAGGATTTCAGTTCCTCTTCGCTTGCCTGTTGGTCCGCGCGCAGCACCACGAACGCGTACGGCACCTGGCCTTTGATCTCGTGCGCAAACGGCAGCACCACCGCCTGATGCACGGCCGGATGTTTTTCCAGTAGCGAAACGACTTCAATCGGAAAAATATTCTCACCGCCGCAGACGAACATGTCATCGGTGCGGCCGACGAACCAGTAAAAACCGTCGGCGTCGCGGCGGCAGATATCGCCGCTGTAATACCAGCCGTCGCGTATGCGTTTGGCGGTTTCCGTCGGCATGTTGTGGTAACCGAGCAGGATGCCGGGATTCTTCAAAATCAGTTCGCCTTCGTCGGGCAATGCTCCGTTGATTAATTTCGCTTCGGTGCCGCGATAGGGCACGCCGATCGAGCCCGGCGGGCGCGGCTTGCCGTCGGGATGCGGGCCGAGCGGCACCGGGCCGCCTTCGGTCACGCCGTAGACCACCAGCGCTTCGGCGTTGGGGAAATCGTTTTTCAGATCGCGCAGTATCTGCAGCGAAGCCGGCGCCGAGCCCATCATCACGGTATGCACAGAAGATACATCGGTTTTGGCCAGCAGGTCTTTGCGCGCAAGCACCATCGACGTCATGGTCGGCACGCCGGAAATCACGGTGCAGCGGTAGCGGCCGATGGCGTCGATATAACGCTCGACATTGAACTGCGGCAGCAGTGGCAGCATGGCGCCGGCGGTGAGGCCCTGTTTGATCGCGTTCAATGCATTCTTGTGGTACAGCGGCGCGGCAACGAGGATTACGTCGTGGGGCAGCGTGCGCCGCGACCACGCCAGCACGCGGCGGCTCCAATTCTGGCCGTAATGCGTGAGCAGCACGCCTTTCGGCCGGCCGGTCGAGCCGGAGGTATAGGGTTGGATCGCCACAGTGTCGGCGGCGGGCTCGATGGCGGTGTAGTCACCGTGATCGATGAACGATTCGAAGTCGCCGCCGAATTCGACGACAGTCGCGCCGGCAGGGCACAGGCGGCGCAGCGCCGGTTCGGTAAATATTAATTGCGCGCCGGCATCGTTGACGATGTAGACCACTGCATCGGCCGGCAGTTTGATGTTGATCGGCACCGGCACGACACCGGCACGCATGCAGCCGAGCAGCGTGGCGACAAACTCGATGCGATTGAGCGACAGTATCGCGATGCGCGCGCCGGCGGCGATGCCCGCGCGCTTAAGGCCGCGCGCGACGGCGTTGCACAGTGCATCGAGTTCACGAAAGCTGACCGTACGTGGTTGCGCCGCATCGTGGAGATCGACGATCGCCGCGTGATCGGCGCGCGCGTGTTGGGCAAACAGCAGGCCGAGGTTGCCAGCGTAACCGCGCGCTTCCGGTTCCGCTATGCCGTTCGCCGCGGTGTGTGCGCTCAGGGGCAAATCACCACCTTGCCGAAAACTTCGCGGTTTTCGATTAGTTTCAGCCCCTGTGCGGCTTTTTCCAGCGGTAGCACTTCATCGACTACCGGTTTTATTTTGCCTTCCTGTATCAGGTCCATCAGCGCTTTGAGGTTTTCGTCGTAAAAGCTGTTAGATCCGATGATCTGGATCTCGAAACTCCAGATGTAGCGCAGGTCTTCTTTCGGATCGAAACCGGCGGTGGCGCCGCAAACGAGTATCTTGCCGCCGCGCTTGACGCACTTGAGAGACGGCAGCCAGGTATCGCCACCGGTGAAGTTGATGACGACATCGACGCCGCCTTCGTAGTTGCGACGCTGCGGCTTGCCGAATTTTTCAATTGCCCATTTGGAGAAATCGCTGTCCTTGTAATTGACGACGTGATCGGCGCCCAGATCCTTCAGGCGCTGGATTTTGTCGGCGCTGCTGGCGCAGGCAATCACTTCGGCGCCGAGCATTTTCGCCAGCAACACACAGCCGGTGCCGACACCGCCGCTGGCGCCGAGTACCAGTACTTTGTCGCCGGCTTTGATAGTGTTGTGGGTGACGATCATGCGGTGGGCAGTGCCGTAGGCGACCGGCAGCGAAGCGGCCTGCTCGTAGCTGACGCCGTCGGGCATGCGGATCAGTTGATCTGCGGCGACCAGGCATTTTTCGGCCAGCCCGCCGTGCATCATTTCGCCCATCAGACCGACTTTTTTGTTCAACGGGTTGACCAGCACACGGTCGCCTTTTTTCCAGCCGCTGACACCTGATCCGACTTCGAGGATTTCGCCGGCGATATCGAGACCGATAATCATCGGCATCGGTACTTTGATGCCGGGCATGCCGCGCACGGTGAAAACGTCATGGTAGTTGAATGAGGTGGCGCCGACGCGTATCACCACGTGGCCTTCTTTTACCACCGGATCCGGAAAATCGGTCACGTATTCGAGATCGTCTAGCGTGCCGTGCTTGTTTAATACGACTGCCTTCATGGAATTCTCCGTTGGATAATTCGTAACATCTGCTGTGCCGCTTAATCGCCGCCGAGGGCGAGGTTCATGATGCTGCGGCTGCTCATCACCGCCGACAGCACCATGCTGCGCGCGGCTTCGATCTGTTCGCGCGCCAGACGCTCGGCGCTGTCGCCGTTGCCGCGCACCAGCGCCTTGAGCAGGGCGCGTTGCTCGATTTGCATTTCGCTTGAGCGGTTGCGCAGGCCGAGGCCGAGATGCAAAAGCCGCGTCATCTGATCGTGCAACTGGGAAATCATCGACGACAGCCGTACATTGCCCGTCGTTTCGGCAATGGCAACATGAAATTCCTTGTTGGCGGCGAGAAAGCTCGCGATGCTGCGCGCGTCGTGCATCTGATAACCGGCGCCGGTAGCCGTTTCGAGGGCGCGCGCGTGGCGCGTGTCGATTTTTCCGGCCGCCATGCGCGCGGCCAGCGGTTCGAGCATCAACCGCAACTCGAAAATGTCCTGAATGTCTTTGAGCGTCACCGCGCTGATGCGGTAGCCGCGGCGCGGTATCGCGCGCACCAGCCCGTCGTGCGCGAGACGGATCAGCGCCATGCGCACCGGCGCCTTGCCCAGCCGGTATTGCAGGCAGAGCTGCGGTTCCGAGACTTCGGTGCCGGGAGCGAGCACGCAGGTGATTACATCGTGCTTGATGCGCTCATAAGCACGATCGGTGAGCAGAGGAATCGGTGCGTCGACGTTGCGGGTGCGGCTTTGCGGGGGCGTAATGGCCACGGGTATCGTCCGGTAGGGCTTGCGATACTATGAGCAGCCCTGTGACATGTCAACGGTATGGCTTCAGCTTGCTTGCCGGTAATGCGGGAAGCGCGAACTGCAGCGCGGGCGGGGCGGGGCCGGGCGGTGGCCCGGAAACTACTTGAGGAAGATGACCGCGGGAAAGGTCCCGGCAGCCAGCACCAGCACCAGCCACTCGAGGTTATTGCGTCTCAGCCATCCGGTGAAATGCAGAATCAGAATGACGATTGCAACTGCGTAAAAGGCGTAAAACCCCATAATTGCCTCCGTCTGATCGGGCACTGCGCCGTTCAGATTAAACGATGATTGGATTAGGAATAATCATACATCAGAACGGCCAAAATAAAAAGTTGGCAAGACAGGGCATTACACGGTTATCGGGACTTTTTGGCGCCGCCGGCGCAGCAATGGTCAGCGCCTGAATGATTAGCGTTTATGATCCCCTTTTAAGCATTGTTTAAACGGACTTGCGATGCTGATACTGGCTCACCGCGGTTATCACGCTGTTGAACGCGAGAACACGCTGCCCGCCTTCGAGGCTGCGCTCGGCCTGGGTGTCGATGGCATTGAAACCGACGTGCGCCTGTCCGCCGACGGCAAAGCGGTGATCATGCATGACCGCATCACGCCAGCCGGTCATGCGGTGTCGGCGATGACGCATCGCGAACTCGAAACCGATGTCGGGCATGCAGTGCCGCTGCTCGCCGAAATACTCGAGGCGATTCCGTCGGTACTCTGGAATATCGAAATCAAACATTCTGAGGCATGGCCGGCGGCGGCGCCGATACTCAAGCAGTTTCAGCGGTCGCGGCGGATTGTGGTCAGTTCGTTTCGTCATGATGTGGTTTATCAATGCGCGTCGGAGCTGGAGGTCGATTGCGCCCTGTTGATTGCCAGCCGCCCGCTTGATATTGACCATGTCATGGCGGCGTGCGCAGAAAGACCGCGCATTCGCAGCATTGTCTGGGACTACAACATAATCGATGAAAAAATCCTGCGCGCGGCCCTGTCCTCGGGGTGGGGCAACTATGTGTATGGCGCGCAGACCGCGACCGAACACGAACATTGCGGCAGACTGGGTTTGAGCGGCCTGATTACCGATCATCCGCAGCGGGCAGGGCTTGGGCGGTGAGCTACATACTCGCCCTCGATCAGGGTACGACCAGTTCGCGCGCCATTGTCTTCGACCGCGCCGGCGCTATTCGGGCGGTAGCGCAAAAGGAATTCAAACAGATTTTTCCGCAACCCGGCCGGGTTGAGCATGATGCCAACGAAATCTGGGCGACCCAGTCAGGCGTCGCTGCCGAAGTCGTCGCGCGTGCTGGAATTACGGTGAAAGATATCGCCGCCATCGGCATTACTAATCAGCGCGAGACCACGGTTTTGTGGGATCGCGCCAGCGGTGAGCCGTTGTGCAATGCCATTGTCTGGCAGGACCGGCGCACCGCCGCGGCCTGCGATGCACTCAAGGCAGCCGGGCGCGCAGAATTTTTTGCCGCGCGTACCGGCCTGGTTCTCGACGCCTATTTTTCCGGCACCAAACTGGCGTGGATGCTCGATAACGTCAAAGGCGCGCGCGCGGCGGCTGAGGCGGGGCGTCTTGCCTTCGGCACCATCGACAGCTGGCTGATCTGGAAATTGTCCGGCGGTGCCGCACATGTGACCGATGCGAGCAATGCCTCGCGCACCTTGATGTTCAACATACACAGCGGCGACTGGGACGATGAGCTGCTCGCTGTGCTGAACATTCCGCGCGCGGTGCTGCCGCGTATCGTCGCCTCGAGCGGAACCGCTGCGGAAACATCGTGCAAGGTTTTCGGTGCGACGATTCCGGTTGCCGGCATTGCCGGCGATCAGCAGGCTGCATTGTTCGGTCAGCGCTGCACTGCGCCGGGTATGGTCAAAAACACCTACGGCACCGGCTGTTTCATGCTGATGCAAACCGGCATGGATGCCGTCGCATCGAAAAATAAACTGCTGACCACAACCGCCTGGCGCGTCAACGGCAAAGACAGCTTTGCACTTGAAGGCAGCGTTTTTATCGCCGGTGCGGTGGTGCAGTGGTTGCGCGACGGGCTAGGCATTATAAAAACGTCGGCCGAAGTGGGCGCTCTGGCGGCGAGTGTCGCGGACAATGGCGGGGTATATCTGGTCCCCGCGTTTACCGGATTGGGCGCGCCGCAATGGGACGCCTACGCGCGCGGCACCATCATCGGTTTGACGCGCGGCAGCAACGCGGGCCATATCGCGCGCGCGGCGCTGGAGAGTATTGCCTATCAGGTTGCCGATCTGCTGGAGGCGATGCAGGCGGATTCGGGCATACGTCTGACCGAACTTCGCGTTGATGGCGGCGCCACGCAGAATGATTTATTGATGCAATTCCAGGCCGATATTCTCGGCGTGCGGGTGGTGCGGCCGAAGATTATCGAAACGACTGCACTTGGCGCCGCCTATCTGGCCGGTCTCGGTACGGGGTACTGGAAGGATGTGGCGGAGATCGATGCGCAGTGGCAGGCCGAGCGTGTATTCGAACCTGCGATGCAGCGGGCGGAAGCCGAAAAATTATCTGCGCTGTGGCGTCGCGCGCTGGCGCGTGCAGCAGACTGGGCCGCGCACGATTGAAAGTTGACGCTTAGTGCGGCGTGCGCGCGGCGGCGAACCAGAGTCGTGCCCGCAGATACAACTCGTGCGGATTCAAAGCGTGCAGCAGCCGTTTCGATGCGGCGATGATTTCATCGACGTAAAGCACGCCCAGCAGCATCGCGATGGCGAAGACGTTGATGATCAATAGCACGTCGGCAAAATCGACCGATATTCCTTCATGCAGGTTGGCAATAGGCATTTTCTGTCCTGTTTCGAGAGTTGTTGCTGCAATACAATGAGCAACATCCATGCCAAAATTTAATTCATAATAATCAATATATTAAGTATGAATTTTAGTCTCGACATGCACAACTATAGCACAACTGGTGTTGCGACGCACCAATTCGTTGCGCGACAGGCACTTAGCGGCATGACTTAGAGGAGGGCGTCAGGGCGCTGCGGCGGGCTGTTGAAGCCCGGTTGTGCAGCGTGCTTAGAAAGCCGAAATGCCCGTTTGCGCGCGCCCGAGTATCAGCGCGTGTATGTCGGCAGTGCCTTCGTAGGTGTTGACGACTTCGAGATTCATCAGATGGCGGATGACGTGGAATTCGTCCGAGATGCCGTTGCCGCCGTGCATGTCGCGCGCGAGGCGCGAAATGTTCAAAGCCTTGCCGGCATTGTTGCGTTTGAGCAGCGAAACCATCTCCGGCGCGGCACGGCCTTCGTCCATCAGGCGGCCGAGTCGCAGCACGGCTTGCAGGCCAAGCGTGATTTCAGTCTGCATGTCGGCAAGCTTCAGTTGGATCAATTGATTGGCGGCGAGCGGGCGGCCGAATTGCTTGCGCGCCATCGTGTAGTCGCGCGCGGCATGCCAGCAGAATTCAGCTGCGCCCATCGCACCCCAGGCAATGCCGTAACGCGCCTTGTTCAGGCAGCTCATCGGTCCCTTGATGCCGCTGACGCCGGGCAAGCGGTTTTCTTCGGGCACGAACACGTCAGCCATGACGACTTCGCCGGTGATCGAGACGCGCAGGCTGAATTTGCCTTCAATTTTCGGCGTCGACAGACCTTTCATGCCTTTGTCGAGCAGAAAGCCGTTGATCTTGCCGTCGTCGGTTTTCGCCCAGACCAGAAATACATCAGCGACCGGCGCATTGGATATCCACATCTTGGCGCCGTTGAGCAGATAACCGTCATCAACTTTTTTGGCGCGTGTGACCATGCCCATCGGGTCGGAGCCGTGATCGGGTTCAGTCAGACCGAAACAGCCGACCCATTCGCCGGTAGCGAGTTTGGGCAGATATTTTTGCCGTTGCGCTTCGCTGCCGAAATCGTGGATCGGGTACATGACCAAGCTCGATTGCACACCGGCAGTGGATCGGTAGCCGGAATCCACACGTTCGAGTTCGCGTGCAATCAGGCCGTAACAAACATAGCTGACGCCGGCGCAGCCGTAACCCTCAATGGTGGCGCCGAGAAAACCCATTTCGCCCATTTCATTAAAGACGCTGCGATCGAAGGTTTCATGGCGATGCGCTTTGAGCACGCGCGGCATCAGCTTGTCCTGGCAATAGGCGCGCGCGGAATCGCGCACCATGCGCTCGTCCTCGCTCAGTTGGTCTTCAAACAGCAGCGCATCGTCCCACTTGAATGTCGCTTTGACGGAAGATGATGGGGCGCTCACAACGGTCTCCTGATAAGATTCAACGTATTGTACTGCGAATTGCGGGTTCATCAGCGCGACTGTCACATGTCTGAATCAGATATCTCCAAACTGAAAATTTCCCGCGGCGGCAGCGCGAAGCCGATGGCGCCGCGGCGCCGCGGCATCAAACGCATCGTTGCAATTGTCGCGGTTGCGGCAATTGCGGCGCTGCTGGTTGCGCGCAATATGATGGCCCCCGTCGAAGTCGAAACGGCGACGGTTTCTGTCGCCTACCGCTCGCAGTCGTTCACCTTGTTGAACGCAACCGGTTATGTAGTGGCGCAGCGCAAGGCCGCAGTAGCGTCCAAGGCGACCGGGCGGCTTGAATGGCTGGGTGTGCGCGAGGGTTCGGTAGTGCGGCAGAACGACATACTCGCGCGGCTGGAAAACCGCGATGTCACTGCGACGATGGAGCAGGCGGCGGCAAATATCAAGGTGACGCAGGCGAATCTTGAGCAGGGCGAGGCCGAATTGAACGAGGCCACGCGCAATTTCAACCGCTCACGCGATTTGCTGGCGAAAAATTTCGTTTCGCAGGCGGCGCACGATACGGCAATCGGTCGGCTTGAAAAAGCGAAAGCCGTCGTCAGCGGTAATCGCGCGGCCATTGCGGTGGCGCAGGCCAATCACCGCGCTTCGCAGGTGGCGGTCGAGCAGACCCTGATACGCGCGCCGTTCGACGGCGTGGTGTTGACGAAGAACGCCAATGTCGGCGATGTGATCACGCCGTTCTCTTCGGCGACCGGCTCGCAGGCCGCCGTGGTCACCATGGCCGATATGTCGACGCTGGAAGTCGAAGCCGATGTTTCAGAAGCCAATCTGGGCAAAATAAAAATTGACCAGCCGTGCGAGATTCAGCTCGACGCCATTCCGGAGATGCGTTTTCGCGGCAAACTGTTGCGCATGGTGCCGACGGTCGACCGCACCAAGGCGACGGTGCTCGCCAAGGTGCGTTTTGCCGAGCTCGATCCGCGCATCCTGCCGGAAATGAGTGCGAAGGTTTCGTTTTTATCGCAGGAAATTCCCGAGGCGGAGCGTGCCGCGCGCATAGCCGTGCATCCTGCGGCGGTGGTAACGCGTGACGGCAAGAGTGTGGTCTTTGCGATCCGCGATGGCCGTGCCGTGCAGGTCGCGATTGAGGCGGGTGACAAGGTCGGCGAACTGCTGGAAATCCGCTCGGGTGTGGCGGCAGGTGACAAGCTGGTGCTGCGCCCGCCGGAAAAACTGCGCGGCGGCATGCGCGTTGCGCAGGGCGCGCGCTGATCGCCGCTGTTATTCAGTGGCACATCTCGCATGAATCAAAGCACTAAACCGGTCGTCGAGATTCGCAATCTCGCCAAGGCCTATCGCCGCGGCGATCAGGTCGTACCGGTGCTGACCGATATCAATCTCGATATTGCGTCCGGCGATTATGTTGCCCTGATGGGGCCGTCCGGTTCCGGCAAAAGCACGCTGCTTAATCTGATCGCGGGCATCGATAAACCCGACGCCGGCAGCCTGCGCGTCGGCGGCATCGATATTGTCACGCTCGACGAAGCCGATCTTGCAGCGTGGCGGGCGCGCAACGTCGGTTTTATTTTCCAGTTCTACAATTTGATGCCGGTGCTGAGCGCATTTGAAAACGTCGAATTGCCCCTGCTGCTGACGGATCTCGGGGCGCGCGAGCGCAGCGAACACGTCACGACTGCGTTGGAGATGGTCGGTCTGTCCGACCGCATGGAGCACTATCCGTCCGAATTGTCCGGCGGGCAGCAGCAGCGGGTGGCAATTGCGCGCGCGATTGTTACCGATCCAACCATTCTCGTTGCCGATGAACCAACCGGCGACCTTGATCGCGCGTCGGCCGAAGACATATTGAGCTTGATCGACCGCCTGAACCGCGAACTCGGCAAAACCGTGATCATGGTGACGCACGATCCGCACGCCGCGGCCAAGGCGCGCAGCATCCGCCAACTCGACAAGGGCGAGTTGGCGAATTAGCCGGGGTGACGCTGCGTGTACTACCTCAAAATGATATTCCGCAATGCCTTGCGCCATCGCTTGCGCAGCGGCCTCACTGTGCTCGGTATTGTGGTTGCCGTTGTCGCCTTCGGTTTGTTGCGCACCGTGGTCGATGCCTGGTATGCGGGCGCCGAGGCCGCTTCCAAATCGCGTCTCGTTTCACGCAATGCGATTTCTCTGGTTTTCTCTCTGCCGCTTGCCTACTCCGGGAAAATCCGCCAGATCGACGGCGTCAAAGCGGTTTCCTACGCAAACTGGTTCGGTGGCGTATACGTGACCGAGAAGAATTTTTTCCCGCAATTCGCCGTGCATGCGCCGACGTACTTCGATTTGTATCCTGAGTTCGTCGTGCCGCCGGCGCAAATGCGCGATTTTCAGCGTGACCGCAAGGGCGCTCTGGTCGGGCGGCGCCTTGCCGATACCTATGGTTTCAAGGTCGGCGACACAGTGACTTTGCGCGGCACGATTTTTCCCGGCAACTGGGATTTTGTCATTCGCGGAATTTACGATGGCGCCGAAAAGACGACTGACGTTTCGCAGTTTTTCTTTCAATGGGATTATCTGAACGAAACCATGCGCAAGATCGCACCGCGGCGTGTGAATTCGATCGGCGTTTACGTGATCGGACTGACCGGCGCGGATCGCGCCGCCGAGGTGGCGGCGGCAGTCGATGCAACGTTCAAAAATTCGCTGGCGGAAACGCTGACCGAAACCGAACAGGCATTTCAACTCGGCTTCGTTTCGATGACGGAGGCGATTGTGGTGGCGATCCGGATCGTCTCCTATCTGGTGATTTTTATCATCATGGCGGTGATGGCGAATACCATGGCAATGACCGTGCGCGAGCGCATGACCGAGTACGCAACGATGAAAGCGCTCGGTTTTGGCGGCGGGCATCTCGCCGTGCTTATCTTCGGCGAGGCTTTTGTTATTTCCGGTTGCGGCGCCTTGGCCGGGATTTTTTTGACTTTTCCGATTGCCGAGAAATTCGGCAAAGCGACCGGCACGTTGTTTCCGGCTTTCCGTGTTCACGATGAAACCATCCATCTGCAACTTGCCTGCGCGGCGTTGATTGCGGTAGTGGCAGCGCTGGTGCCGTGCTGGCGCGCTGCGCGCATCCGCATTGTCGACGGTTTGCGCAATATCGGCTGAGCATGAAAATCCCGTACTCCTACACGCTGCGTAATTTGTGGGCGCGCAAAT
Source organism: Betaproteobacteria bacterium (assembly GCA_025363435.1). Lineage (GTDB taxonomy): Bacteria > Pseudomonadota > Gammaproteobacteria > Burkholderiales > SG8-41 > PALSA-1004. Next base: position 2,155 of record JANYDY010000010.1, on the reverse strand, counting down.
GGACTACGCTGTTGACGACAGGCGGCATGGCACTGGTGGTTTTTGTCTTCTCCACCGTGTTGATGCTGGAGGAGGGGCTGCGCAAGACGTTGGTCGAAACCGGTTCCTACGATAACGTCGTGGTGATCCGGCGTTCGTCGCAAACCGAGGTGCAAAGCATTGTTGATCGCACGCAGGCGGCATTGCTCGAAAGCCAGCCGGCGGTGGCGCTGGGTGCTGATGGCGCGCGCATGATTTCGAAAGAAACAGTGGTGCTGGTCAATCTCAACAAGCGCGATACGGGCAGACCGACCAATGTCATGGTGCGCGGCATCGGTGCCGGCGGTCTTGCTCTGCGGCCACAGGTAAAAATCATCGAAGGCCGCATGTTCCGGCCAGGCGCTTCGGAAATTGTCGCCGGCATCAGCGCCGCCGGCCGCTTCAAAGGCGCGGGCATCGGCGAGATGTTGTGGTTCGGCCAACGCGAGTGGCGGGTGGTCGGCGTGTTTGATGGCGGCAAGAGCGGATTCGATTCGGAGGTCTGGGGCGACGCTGACCAGTTGATGCAGGCTTTCCGCCGCCCTGTCTATTCTGCTGTGGTGGCCAGGCTGAACGACACGCAACGGTTTGAAGAATTCAAAAAGAATGTCGAGAGCGACCCGCGTTTGACCGTCGAGGCCAAGCGCGAAACGGTGTTTTATGCCGACCAATCCGAAGTGCTGGCGAACTTCATCAAGTACCTTGGATTGACGCTGTCGATTATTTTTTCGATCGGTGCGGTGATCGGCGCGATGATCACTATGTATGCGTCGGTGGCCAGCCGTACTGCCGAAATCGGCACTTTGCGCGCGCTCGGCTTTCGCCGCCGCAGTGTGCTGGCGGCGTTTTTGCTCGAAGCAGCACTGCTCGGCATGACCGGCGGTTGCGTCGGGTTGTTTTTCGCCTCGTTCATGCAGTTGTTCACCATTTCAACCATGAACTGGCAATCGTTTTCGGAACTTGCGTTCAGCTTCACGCTGACGTCGTCGATCGCGCTGAAGACAATCGGGTTCGCACTGGCGATGGGCGTGGTCGGCGGATTCCTGCCGGCGATGCGGGCATCTAATCTCAGGATCGTTGACGCCTTGCGCGCTGTTTGAATCGAACCACTGCCGCGGCTAGGGTTTTACCGCCTCAATGGTTCCCATATGGAAGGGGAAGGCGCCGTTACGGCGGTCGTCGAAGTAATGCTTCAGCGTGTTGCGCACGGTGGCAAAAGCAATCTGGTCCCAGGGAATATCCGCTTCATCGAGCAGTTTCAATTCGAGTGTTTCCTCGCCGGGGCTGAAATCGAGATCGAGCAGCCGCGCGCGGAACAGCAGATAAACCTGATTGATGTGCGGGATGTTGTAGAGCGCGTAGAGCGAATCGATTTCGACGCGCGCGTTGGCCTCTTCGAGTGTTTCGCGCAGCGCGCCCTGATAGGTTGTTTCGCCGTTCTCCATGAAGCCGGCGGGGACCGTCCACAACCCGCGCCGCGGTTCGATGGCGCGGCGGCAGAGCAGGATTTTGCCTTCCCATTCGGGTATACAGCCGACGATCATTTTGGGATTCTGATAATGAATCGTGCCGCAAGCCGTGCAGACATGGCGCGGCAGCGAGTCGCCAAGCGGAATGCGCAGCGCGACGGGGGCGCTGCATTGACTGCAGAATTTCATTTCAGTATCCGGAGGAATGAAGAATGCTACCACACGAAGATTGCGTTTCCGTGATCGCACGGTGGCGCCGGCCACAGGCAATGCGGCCTTCGCATGTTATGATTCGCTCTCTGTCAGGGTGGTAACTTCATGGGGGTATTAAAAATGAGCGATAAAGTAAAGTTGATCCTGGTTGGCGTCGTTGCTCTGCTGGTCGGCGCTGCCGTTGGCGGCGGGTTCGGCATGATGCAGGTGGACGAAGTCACGCAAAAAATGAATGCCATGATGCAGGAAAAGGATGAGGCGCTGAAAGGCCTTGAGCGTGCGCGCAAAATGCCGGATGAATCGGCGAAGAAATTCGGCAAGGACCTCGGCGCCCTCGTGACGGCTGCAGGTGCTGCCACCGACGATCCGGCCAAAACAATAGACGCGACCCGTGCGCTGCTCGCCGCGCGCGATCAGATACGTGCTTCGCTGGACGGCGTGCGTTCGTCGATGGA
>JANYDY010000003.1 GCA_025363435.1 Betaproteobacteria bacterium | reverse complement strand
CGCCACTCGCGTTGTCGCCTTGCCAACCGCTGGCAAGGCCCGCATCGCCAAAGCCGCGCTCCATGTTCGGAATCAGCACCGGCCGCCCGCGATTGGGCACGTCGTGCCACAGCATGCCGCTCGCTTTCGACATGTCGACGGGCTTGGTGATGACGAAGCTCGTCGTGTAACGCACCTTGCCGTCTTTATCTTTGCCGAGGCCGATGTCTTGAATGATCGCGTTCAACGGGTCGCCAGGATCGAGCTCGCCGAAGGCGCGGCCAGCAAGTTGCTCGTACTGGCCCGCATCACCGAACGATTGGCAGTTGCCGCTTTTGCAGAACGCCGGGGAGATTTTTTCGTCGATGACGATTTTGGTGATGCGGGCGTGGAGCGGTGCGGATGCCAGCAACAACGCAGCAGCAGCAACCCAAGCAACGTCTACCTTCATGCGTTTGGCATTGTGTTGCGACATCGCGGCCTCCCCCGTCGTCGAACGAGCGGGGATCATAGCACCGCCCCCTCACCCCTGCCCTCTCCCTCAAGGGGAGAGGGAGAAAATCTTTAGCCCCATCCCTGCACTCGCACGCGGGGGAAATTCTTACCCCCCATCCCTGTTGCCCCCTCGCCGATAAAACCGGCTCTCCCCCCTCAAGGAGGGAAGGGGAAAACCAGCCGCATGCGATGCAAGGGAAAAAACTCCCCTGCCTTCCCCTCAACCTGTAGGGCGGAAAAGCGCAGCGCCTTCCGCCGTATGGTTTTGGCATTTATACGCATTGCATCCGACGGATTACTCTTCGCTTATTCGCCCTAAACCTTCTGCTCATCAGCAGGCCACTAGCCCGGAAGAAGAAGGGAACAATCGGGGTCGTACTCATTTATCTGAACCCCATCAAGCCGCAATTTTTTCCGTCACTGAAAATGCGCGCCGCAATTCCTGACGAGTTGCGCCGGTTGCAAACAATGCCTTAACGATCAGATCGAGCGATACCGAAGCGTCGCCCGCCTCGATCTTGGCGACACGCGACTGACTGGAGCCAAGTCGTTGCGCCAGATCAGCCTGCGAGATGCGGCGTTTCACACGCGCTTCTTTGAGCGCCGTTGCCAGTGCGAGCTTGAACTCAACCAGCATGGCTTCTTCGTCGCTGAGCTTGAGAAAATCTTTCGTATCGCCGACTTTCCAGCCGGCGGCACGCAGTTTCTTGAGTCTTGTGCTGTTCATGGCTTTGTCCTTTGAACATCAAATGGATTTAAAACTTTGCAATCGTGCCTTGCAGGTCTTGACGACTGCTTTCGGCGTTTGCTGCGTGGTCTTGGCAAACACATCGAGAATCACTACCGCTTCAACGTCTAGGTGATAAATAATCCGCCAGGTTCTGTTTTCGTCCTGAATACGCAATTCGTGACACGCTTTGCCGATGCCCGGCATCGGCCTTGAATGAGGAAGCGCCAGACTTTCGCCGCGCTGCAAACGACGTAAATACACACCAGCCTCGATGCGCGCGTTTGCCGAAAGCGGCGGCGTTTTGAGTTCGCCATGCAGCCAAACGAGTGGCTTGTCCGCTTTTGCCATCGCTGCAATATATGTCAATTTTGACATACCTGCAAGACCACGCACCCATCTGTAGAAATCAGCGCGGGAACCATAGCACTGCCCCCTCACCCCGGCCCTCTCCCCGCACGCGAGGCGAAGGGGGAAATCTTTACCCCCCATCCCGGCCTTCCCTCTCAACGGGGAAGGAGAAAACCAACCGCAACAAGATCCGGGATGGATTATGCTCAATCATATTTCCGAACCACCCGGAGGGCGGCATGAACCATCTGATACGTCTGCTTGCAGTCTGCGTGTTGTTGGCGGCAATGCGCCCGGCCGCCTTCGCGCAAAGCACTTATCCGACCCAGCCCATCCGCTTTATCGTCACCACGGCACCCGGCGGTGGGCTCGACAGTTTTGCGCGCCTGGTTGCGCGCGAACTGACTGCGCGCGCGGGGCAGCAGGTGATCGTCGATAACCGGCCGGGGGCCGGCACGACCATCGGCAGCGCGGCTGCGGCCAAAGCCAAGCCGGACGGCTACACAGTGCTGGTGAATACTTCGGCGCTTGCGATCAGCCCGGCGATCTACCAGAAACTGCCCTACGACACGCTGCGCGATTTCGAACCAATTACGCTGGGCGCGGCGGCGCCGAACATGATGATCGTGCATCCGTCGCTGCCGGCGAAATCGATCAAGGAAATAATCGCGCTGGCGAAGGCGCGCGCGGCGCAGGGCGATCCGGTGCTGTATGCCTCGGGCGGCAATGGCACCAACGGGCATCTCGCTACCGCGCTGTTTCTCAGCATGACGCAGTTACGCATGACGCATGTGCCGTACAAAAGCGGCTCGCTGGCGTTGATCGATATCGTCGGCGGGCAGGTGCCGATGATGATGGACACAGTGTCGAGCGTGATGACGCAGGTCACCGCCGGCAAGGTGCGCGCGCTCGCCATCTCGGGCGCACGGCGCAGCGCGGCGGCCCCCGGCGTGCCGACCTTTGCCGAATCGGGATTGCCCGGTTATGAATCGGCGCAGTGGTACGGCCTGCTCGCGCCGGCGGGCACGCCGCCGGAAATCGTTGCGTGGCTGCATCGTGAAACCACCGCCGTCTTACGCAGCGCAAAAATCAGCGAACAGTTTTCGCTTGAAGGTGTTGACGTCATTGCAAGCTCGCCGGAAGAGTTTGCGGCGTTGATCCGGGCGGATATTGCGAAGTGGACGAAGGTGGTGAAAGCGATTGCGATGTCGTTGCTGTGAGTAATCGCAGCTCGCGCGCGGCAGAAAATTTTAGCGCGTTGTTGCCCCATCTCACTTTTTACCGCAAAGGAAGCGGTAAAAAATAACTAGGGATACATCGCCCAGCCGACGCGATTGGTTTGCGCCTTAAAGAAATGCCCCTGCGTGGTGGTGACAAACAGCGTGGTCATGTCGGCGCCGCCGAAGCAGCAGTTGGTCGGCCGCAATGCCGGCACCGGGTGGGTTTCAAGCACGCGGCCGGCGGGTGTGAAAACGGTGATCATCGCGCCGGGGCCGCTGACCTCATAACCGTTGGTGGCGACGATGTTGCCGTCGCGATCAAAGCACATGCCGTCGATGCCGCGGTGCGCGCCTTTGGCGTCCGCACCCCAGGTGAACAGCGTGCTGTAAGTGCCAAGGCTGCCGTCTTCGCTGATCGGGTAAGCGCGCAGTTCGCGCGGAATGTCTTGCGCGTAGCCGCTTTCGGCGACATACAAAGTGTTGTTGTCCGGCGAGACGAGAATACCGTTGGGCTGTGTGGTGTCGAAAACAACGCGCGTGATGGTGTATTCGCCGTCGGGCTGCGGATCGAGACGGTAGACCGATTGATTGTCGACTTCCATCGTCGAGCCTTTGTCCCAGTTGCCGCTGTTGACCGGGTTGGTGAACCAGATGCGGCCTTTGCGATCGATCGCGAGATCGTTCGGTGTATTGAGGCGCTTGCCCTCGAAGTTGTCGCAAATGGTGGTGATTTTGTCGGCGTCGAAACGCACGATCGAGCGCCCGCCCGAGCAGCAGCCGAAGAGTTTTCCATTGACATCAAATGCAAGCCCGTTAGTACGATTGGTGCCCTCGCGCCATACTGTGATCGCGCCGGACTTCGGGTCGTAGCGCATGATGCGGTTGGCCTGAATGTGCGTGAAGTACAGATATTCACCGTCCCACGCCGGGCCTTCGGTAAGCGGCACGTCGGTGGGTTTGACTAGAAGTTCGAAATTCCACTGGCTCATGGGTCAATTCAATCGTTGATGGGCGGCGTCGCGGGTGATGCTTGCCGCATGGCGAACTATTGTAGACTGTGTGCCCGTTTCGGCAACCGTTTGCCCCATGACCGACGATAGTCATATCGAAACCGCCGTGCGCGATCTGCATGCGCGCATCTGGCGCGCGCGCAATTCGTTGTGGACGCCCGAGCGCATGCCGGCGCCGGTGGAGATGCTCGACCCGGCGGTGGCGGCGCGGTTGCTGGATATCGATTATGAAATGCATGACGAGCTGGGCTCGCGTTTCAACGGCGGCGAGGCGCGCTTCGAAATCGCCGGCCTGCTCGACCGCCAGGCGAAAAAAATTGCAATCTCGCTGCGCTTTCCAGCCGAAACGCGGCGCTTCACTGCGGCGCACGAACTCGGACACTGGCTGCTGCATCCGGGCAATGTGATGCATCGCGATCGTCCGCTCAGCGGGCTCGAATTCGGCCCGCCGCGGCGCAGCGGCGAGGAACGCGAGGCCGATCGTTTTGCCGCTTTGTTTCTGATGCCGGCAAAGTTGGTAACGAAGCGCTTCGAACAAACTTTCGGCATCACCGCACCGCTGACGATTGATGATGCGGCGGCTTTCTGGTTGTGCCCGAGCAACCCCGGGTTTTTGCTCGATGCGGATCTCAATTCGCTCGAGCGCGAAGTGGCGGTTGCAGCGACGCGTTCGTTCAACAACCGCCCCTTCGATTCGCTGGCGCGTTATTTCGGCGTGTCGATCGCGAGCATGGCGATACGTTTGCGTGAACTGAAACTGGTAAGGGCTTGAGCGCGGGCGTTGATGTCGCCACAGGGTAGCGGATGGATTTAACAGGCGAGGCGACGGCCGAGTGTTTCGACCGCCGCCTGCACTGCACACTACCTGATGCTCCGGATCCAGCAGCGCAAATTATTTTTGGTCGCCGCCTCCCTGATCCGGGTTACCGCCTCCTAGAGGTCAAGCGGCACATTCTACGACTATTCGCGACCGGCGCAACGGCTTAAATCAGGCCTGCCGGCAAACGCCCGGGCGTGGCCGCATTTATGCGCATTGGCGTAGCAAGGGGATTGCCGCGGCGCGGCTATTTGTTGCGGTCGTTGCTATTGGTGACTGCTCTGACGCCGGCACGGGCGACGTCGATGCCGGCGCCCACCACATTGGCGCCGACTTTAACCGCGGTGGCGCCCACCGCGACGGCGCTATCGGCGACCGTCACCACCGCGCAACCGCTGAGCGCACATATAAGGGCGGGCATTGCGATCGCAATGCCCGCCCTCTTTGCCATGCCGGCAACGCGCATTAACTAGCGGCGCCCGTCATGACGGCTATGGTGATGCCTGTTGAAATGATGATGACGGTTGTGATGGCCGTGACGCGAATTGCTTTGATGCTGCGTTTGCTGGTAGCCGTGACCGCCGCGATGATCGAAATCGCGGGCCTGCGCCGACGACATCGAAAGACCGAGAGCCGCAGCAACAACCAGCGCCGTGATGCTTTTGCTGAACATGCTTTTTGTAAACATTTGGTTCTCCTCGTAGAGTGGTGAGGCAAATGCCATCACCGGACAATGCACAGACTACGCGCACCGTTTGCGCTGACGAGGACCATTACAAGGAATTACACCGCTTACAGATGCGTTACACATGGCGGTACACCGGGACAGGGGGCGTGCGTCGCTGTGATAGGCTAACGTTGTTAACAAACGAAAATTCGTAAGCTATTTCAGCGTTTACGTTTGCCCGGGGAGAGCGCCATTTTGAAGTTCGACGATTACGCGCACAGCTATCAGTTCATCAAACTCGAACGGCGTGACGGCATATTGCAAATGACGCTGCACACCGATGACGGCCCGCTGCGCTGGGGCCTTGAGGCGCAGGCAGAGATGGCGCGCGCGCTGGCCGAGATCGGCAGCGACCGCGACAACCGCGTCATCATACTCACCGGCAGCGGCAATGAATTCAGCGGGCCGCGGCTCGATCCGGATGCCGAATTTTTTCACGGTGCGAAACTCACGCCGGCCGGTGTGCACGACGTTTTCGTCAACGCAAAAAAACTCGTCAATGCCCACCTCGGCATCGAAGTGCCGATCATCGCCGCGGTCAACGGCCCCGCCAAGCGCCACGCCGACCTCGCGCTGATGTGCGACATCGTGCTCGCCGCCGACGATGCCACGTTTGAAGACACCGCGCATTTCGCCAACGGCAGCATCGCGCCGGGCGATGGCATCAACGTTGTTTATACAATGCTGATCGGGTTGAATCGCGCGCGCTACCTGATGCTAACCGGGCAGGTGTTGGGCGCGCGTGAAGCAAAAGAGATGGGGCTGGTCGCCGAACTGATGCCGCGCGAACAACTGCTGGCGCGCGCGTGGGAACTGGCGCAACAGCTGGCGAAAAAATCCGACATGCTGCTGCGTTATACGCGCGCCGTGCTGATACATCCGCTGAAAAAACAGATTGAGGAAGGCCTGCCCTACTATCTGGCGATGGAAGCGTTGTCGACGCTGGATCGGTCGCAATAGCCGTTTACCTGGTATGGTTCGAGAAATTCTCCCTCGCCTCGGGGAAGCGGGGATTTGTCAGCCGGGCGTCGGCTAAATTGAGAGAGATTTAACTTAGTCCGTAGTCTTGATGATCTTCGGCCAGCGCGCCGTTTCCGCACGAACAAAAGCGTCGGTCTGTTCCGGCGTGCCGCCGACCACTTCAACGCCATCACCGGCGAGCCGCGCGCGCACTGCGGGATCGTTCAACCCTTTATTGATTTCGACGTTGAGCAACCGCACGATGTCGCGCGGCGTTTTCGCCGGCGCCATCACCGCGAACCATGCGCGCACATCAAAGCCCGGCAGCCCGGCTTCCGACATCGTCGGCACTTCCGGTGCGAGTGAAGCGCGTTTGATGCTGGTCACCGCGAGCATACGCAGGCGCCCGGCGCGTGAGAGCGGCAGGCTGGTGTTGATGGTGTCGAACATCATCGTCACCTGACCGCCGAGCAGATCGGTGAGTGCCGGCGCGTTGCCTTTGTACGGCACCTGCACAATATCGACCGCGGCCATCTGCCGAAATAACAAACCCGCCATCGACGGGCCGCCGCCGGCCGCACCGGCGGCGAATTGCAACTGGCCGGGCTTCGCTTTGGCTAACGCAATGAGGTCCTGCACCGAATGCGCCGCTACTGCCGGATGCACCACGTGCAGCAGCGGAATGTAGCCGACCAGCGTGATCGCCGAAAAATCTTTCAGCGTGTCGTACGGCAGCTTCTTGATGAAAATCGGATTGGTGGCATGCGTCGAGTAACCCATCATTAGCGTGTAGCCGTCGGGCACCGATTTGGCCACGAGCTCGCTGCCGATCACGGCGCTGGCGCCGGCGCGGTTATCAACAATCACCGGCACGCCGAAACGTGCGGCGAGTTGTTGCGCAACGACACGGCTCAGCATATCAACCGCGCCGCCCGGTGGCGACGGGCAGATCAGGCGCAAAGGCCGCGCCGGATATTTTTCATCGGCGGCCATGCTATCCGCAGCGACCGTTAGTACCAACAGCGCACAGGCGCCGCGCAACAAATCGTTTGCAAAAACGCGCATTGTCATCGCTCAGGTTTGCTCGGCGAATACCGCGCGCGCGACGCGCACCCCTTCGACCGCGGCAGGCAAGCCGCAATAAACGCCGGCCTGCAGCATGATTTCGATGATCTCTTCGCGCGTGACGCCGTTGCCGAGCGCGGCCCGAATGTGGGTAGTCAGTTCGGCCGAACGATTGAGTGCAGTCAGCGTGATTACTGTCAGCATGCAGCGCGTGCGCGTTTCCAGGCCCGGCCGCGCCCACACCGCGCCCCAGCAATATTCGTTGACGATTTCCTGCAATGCTTCGGTGTGCTGATCGCCGGCGGCGAGTGTGCGCTCGACATGTGCGGCACCGAGTATCTGCTTGCGCAATGCAAGCCCGTCGTCATGCATTTTGCTGCTCATCTTGCACTCCTTACCGGATTGAATTCGAACCGGCATTCTACGCTGCGCGCACCGCGCAATTTCCGCGCGCTGCCGCAATGCTATTTACCGATTTGCCTGACGCCGTCTTTTTCGATGGCGAATGCCATCAGATCTTCGCCGAGTATCAGCGGGCCGCCGTAAGTGGTGCGCGTAGCATCTTCAACATCCTTTTCCGTCGGCGCCGGCACACTCTGGTCGCCCTGCAACACGAAGTGATAATAAACGGCGAGTTTCGGTTTCGCGCGGGCAAACACGCTGCCGGCCTCCTGCGGCCTGGTGTGGTGAGCGAGGATGATGCGCACGCGTTCGGATCTGGCGAGCAACTCGTCTTTCGCCATCGCCACCTGATGCACCAGCAGATCGACACCGGTCGCGTGTTTGATCAGGTTTTCGCTGAAGCGCGTGTCGCCCGACACCACGACCGAGCGGCCGTCGTAATCGACTCGAAAACCGAATGCCGGTTTGATCAGATCGCCGTGATCGACTTCGATCGCGCTGACTGTGACGCCGTTGCGCTCGTAGACCACGCCAGCGCCCATGTCGGTGGCATTGATGCCGACGGCGGCGCGCGAAAGGTTCTGGTCGGCGACACGCGTGTCGATGTCCCATTGAAATGTTTTCTGCATATTTTCCATCATCGCTTTGGTCCCCGCCGGCCCCACCACGCGCATCGGCTGCGTGCGCGAACCGAACGGTGAATCAAGCCAGCCGGTAAGCCAGAGGTCGGGAATGCCGACGATGTGATCGGAATGCAGATGCGTGATGAACAGCGCATCGAAGCCACCGAGCTTGACGTTGCTTTGAAACAGCCGCTGCGTGCAGCCGCGCCCGCAATCGATCAGCAGCGTTTCGCGGCCGGCCTGCACCAGCACCGCCGGGCCGAAGCGCTTGAGCACCGGCGGCGGACTGCCGGTGCCGAGCAGGGTGACCTTGAAGTCGTTCTGTTGCGCTTGCGCGGCAATGGAAAAAACGGCTGTCATCAATATGGCTAACAAATTTTTCATGGCGCCCCCGTGGCTGCTTTACTGATGCAGTAGTTTTATTGACACCCTATTTTGCGTCGGTCAGTATACGACGCTGCCGCGCGCCAACGAAAACCCTGCTCACCGCGCGATGCCGGAGGACCTATGAAACTACGCACTGTTTTTGCTGTTGCCTGCTCGCTATTTTCGTTTGCTGCTGCCGGAAGCGAATTTCCGGCGCGGCCGATCCGCATCATCGTCCAGTTCACGCCGGGCACTTCGACCGATATTCTGGCGCGCCTTATCGCCGCCAAAATGAGCGAACACTGGAACCAGCAGGTGATCGTCGATAACCGGCCCGGCGCCGGCGCCGCACTCGGTACCGAAATGGGCGCGAAAGCCACGCCCGACGGCTATACCCTGACGATGGCGGTATCGAGCGCCTTCGGCATCAACCCGACGTTGTATTCGAAACTGCCGTACGATGCGATCAAGGATTTTGCGCCGATCGCCAATCTTGGTTTGACGCCGCAGGTACTGGTGGCGAACCTGCTCGCAGCCAAGACGGTGAAGGAACTGGTCGATGCGGCGAAACAGCGGCCGGGGCAGATCAACTACGCTTCGCTCGGCAGCGGCTCGACCAGCCACCTGACGATGGAAATGTTCTGTTCAACCGCCGGCATCAAACTGAACCACGTGCCGTTCAAGGGCAGTGCCGAAGCGCACGGCGCGATTATCAACGGTCAGGTGCCGGTCATGTTCGACGCCATCCCCGCAGTGCGCCCGCAAATTCAGGCCGGCCGCATGCGCGCGCTCGGCATTGCGACACTCAAGCGTTCACCCTTTCTGCCCGATGTGCCGACGATCGCCGAAGCGGGTTACCCGGGTTTCGAAGCCGTCGGCTGGATCGGCATTGCCGCGCCGGCGAAAACACCGGTGCCGATACTGAACAAGCTCAACGCCGAGATGGTGCGCATTATTAACGAGCCCGACATCAAGGAACGACTCAATGCGCTGGCGTTCACACCGGTGGGCGACACGCGCGAACAGTTCGCCGCTTACATCAAAGCCGAGATCGCAAAGTGGGGCAAAGCAGTCCGGGATTCCGGCGCGAAAGTGGATTGATGCGCACGGCCCTTCTTGTCGCACTGAGCTGCGCCGCAAATATGGCGGCCGCGCAGGATTATCCGGTGCGGCCGCTGCGTTTTATTGTGCCGTCGGCAACCGGTGCGACTACCGACGTGCTGGCGCGCATCACCGCACAGAAAGTCGCCGAGCAGTTCGGTAAACAACTGATTATCGACAATCGCCCGGGCGCAGGCAGCGTGATCGGTACCGACATCGTGGCGAAGGCGGTGCCCGACGGTTATACCATCGGCATGATCTACACCACGCACACCGCCAACGCGAGCCTGCAAAAGCTACCCTACGATCCGATCGGCGACTTCACGCATATCACCATGCTGACCTCGTCGCCGCTGTTGCTGGTGGTGGCGCCCTCGCTCGGCGTGAATTCGGTGCGCGAGCTGATTGCGCTGTCGAAAACGAAACCGCTGAACTACGGCTCAGCCGGCGTCGGCAGCGGCGGCCATATGTCGGGCGAGTTGTTTTGCATGATGGCCGGCATCAACGTCTTGCATATACCGCACAAGGGCGCGGCGCCGGCGTCCATCGACGTCGCCGCGGGCAATCTCGCCTATCAGTTCGCGTCGCAAATTACGACGCAGGCCCTGCTCAAGGGCGGCCGCCTCAAAGCACTGGCGGTCACCAGCGCAAAACGCGCAGCTTCGCTGCCCGAAGTGCCGACCATTGCTGAATCGGGATTGGCCGGTTATGAAGTGCTGAACTGGTTTGGCCTTACCGCGCCGGCGAAATTGCCGCCGGCGATTGTCGCCAGACTCAACGCCGCGTTTGCGCGTTCGCTGCAGTATCCGGATGCGCGCGAGAAGCTGGTGGCCGAAGGCTCCGAACTGGTCGGCAATGCGGCGGCGGAATTTACCGCGTTTCTGAAAAACGATCTGACGAAATGGGCGAAAGTCGTCAAGGAAGCCGGCATCAAAATCGATTGACGCCGGGCCTCCGCACCCTCGCTATTTACCGTCGAACACCAGCACGTCGTGCCTGTCGGTGCTGGTGAGCAGCCCCGGCACATTGGTGCCCGATTGCAGCGAGCCGCTGACCAGATGAAAGTTGTTGCCGAGAAAACCACCGGCGAGACCATGGCGCGGCATCGGCATTGGTGGCAACCGGCTCCAGCTGTTGCTCTTCAGGTCGAAGGCTTCGACCGTCGAATACGTGGCCCAGAAGTCGCGATGGCGGATCTCGCCGCCGGCGACGAAAAGGCGCCCGTTGTTGACACCCCATGCGGTTGCGCTGCGCGGCGTCGGCATCGGCGCTTTCAGCGTCCATTGATCGCTGGCCGGATCGTATTCCTCGACGAGGTCAACGTTGAACGCGTTCGGAATGAACACCGAACCGGTGCGTCCGCCGGCGATGACGATGCGATTGTCGATGACGCCGCCGGCCGCGTGATTGCGCGCAGTCGGCAGGTCGGCGCGCTTCGACCACGTGTTGGCGGCCGGGTCATAAACCTCGTGCGTGCCGACCGAGACATTGCGCGACGGATGAATGTAGTCGCCTTTTAAACCGGCCGGCAGCGTGGCACCGCCGATGAGGTGGATTTTGCCGTTGACGGTCAGCGCGTTGGCCGAGCCGCGCGCCTGCGGCACCGGTGCTAGCGCTTTCCAGTTATCAGTCTGCGGATCGTACTCCCAGGAATTATCGACCGGGATCCAGGTCGGTTGACCGGCCGGCGGCAGCGTGTAGCCACCGAACATATAGATGCGGCCGTTCAATTCGGCGAGTGCAAAGTGATGGTGATAGGCCGGCATGTCTTTCTTGCGCGTCCAGGTGTTCTTCGCCGGATCGTATTCCATCACCATGCCGATCGGCTTCCACGCCAGCGCCAGACCGCCGAAGACATAGAGCTTGCCATTGGCGGGGATGCCGTAGACCTCTTCGGCGCCCTGCGGAATCGGTGCGGCGGTGTTCCACTTTTGCGCGAACGCGCCGCCGCTCAACAGGCAAAGAAAAATTGCAGCGGCTTGCCTGAAAAATTTTCTGCTCGTCATTTTGCATTCTCCCCGGAACTGAAATTGTTCTGTTGTTTGCGCTGCTCTTCGCGCTGCTCTTCGTATTGCCGCATCGTTATTCGGCGCGTATGCCCGCGGCCTGGATGACCTTGCTCCAGCGCTCCGCTTCCAGCGCATTTTTTCGCACTGCGTCCTCGGGCGAGCCGCCGACCGGCGTTACGCCAAGATCGCTCCAGCGCGCCATCACATCCGGCATGTGCAGCACTTTGTCGATGTCAGCGTTAAGTTTGCGCACGATATCTGCGGGCACGCCGCTCGCCACCGAGATGCTGTAGAAGGGTGCGGCTTCATACCCTTTGACGCCGACTTCGCTGATCGGCGGCACCTCGGGCAGGCTCGGATTGCGTTTGAGACTCGTCACGCCGAGCGCGCGGATGCGTTTGGCCTTGATATACGGCAGGCCGGTGGCGATGTTTTCGAACATCAGTTGCACCTGGCCGCCAATCAGATCGGTCATCGCCGGCGCGCTGCCGCGATAGGGCACGTGCGTCATCTTGGTGCCGGCCATGTAATTGAACAACTCGGCGGCCATATGCAGCGCCGAACCGTGGCCGGCCGAGCCGTAAGCGAGCGCGCCGGGCTGCGCCTTCGCCAGCGCAATGAATTCCGGCACCGTTTTGACCGGTAACGACGGATGCACGATCAACGCGCCGGCGCTTTCGGCGATCCAGATCACCGGCTTTAACGCCTTGGGCGGATCGTAGGACAGTTTCGCGTACATCGAGTACGCCGCGTTATGCGCGATAGTGGCAAGCATCAGCGTGTAACCATCGGCCGGCGCGTTCACCACTGCTTCGGCGCCGACGTGGCCACCCGAGCCCGAACGGTTTTCGATAATAAGCGGCCGGTTGTAGAGCACGCCGAGCGGCTGTGCAATCACGCGGCCGAGCAGATCGGCAATGCCGCCCGGCGCGTATGGCACGACGAGCCGGATCGGGCGCGCGGGATAGTCGGCCGGTTGCGCCTGCACGAGCAGCGGCAGCCATGCGCCTGTCATCAAGCCGATGCCAGCAATTTTTCTGTAGAACATGTTGTCCTCCCCGTTAGCCGGCGCAGTCGGGCTTTCCGCGCGCCGTAGTTTTATCACTTTTCGCCCGTTTGCAATGCGGTATTCCATTCCATGCAGGAGCGCGCGGCGTAAGGCCGATCCCATGCGCTGACGTTACGGCTGTCGACGATTTCGGTCGGCAGCATGATTTCGCGCGGCACGGTCTCGCCGCGCGCACGGCGGATCGCGCATTCGGCGGCAATGGCGCCGAGATTCATCGCGTTGAAGTCGGTGCTCGCCAGCAGCGTGCCGCGTTTGATCGCTGCGATCGCATCAGGAATCGCGTTGACGCCGACGACCAGTGCCTTGCGTCCGGCCGCATCCAGTGCGGCAAGGGCACCCAGCGCCATCACGTCGTTGGCGGCGAGTACGGCATCCACAGACGCGGTTTCTTCGAGCAATTGCGTCATCGCCACGCGCGCCGCTTCGTATTGATACGCGCCATAACAGCCGCCAACGATGCGTATGGCGGGGTGTTTGGCCGCGGCGTCGCGAAATCCGCGCGCGCGGTCGATGCTGGTGGTGGCGTGTGCAGATGCCTCGACGATAACGATATCGCCGGCGCCGGCCATACGCGCGAACAGATAATCGGCCAGCGCGCCGCCGAGCGCGTAGTCGTCCGAGCCGATAAAGGAATCCCACGCGCCCTCGGTGGAACGGCTGATGAAACCGACCAGCGGAATCGCCGCGGCGTTGACCTCGCGGATCGCAGCGTTCAATTGGGTCGGGTGGGTCGTCGCGATCGCTATCGCATCGAAGCGTTCGGCAACCGCGCGTTCAAGCATGGCGCTCTGTTCGACCGCATCGTCGGCCGCCTCGGGAACGAAATGCACGACCTGCGCGCCGAGCTGCGCCGCCGCCCTCTCCGCGCCCAGACGGGCGGCGCCATAGGCGGGATTGACGCGGTTCTTGGTAAAAACAGCGATCTTCAAATCGGGGCCTCTCCTCCGCCGGCTTGCGCTTATTATTTTATGGCGCTGGTCTGCGCAGGCTTCTGAACCTCGCGCGACGCTGTCTGCAGGCGGCGACATGGTCGCACGATTCCGCGCGCGAAGTCGAACACGCGTGGCGGGAAGCGGTAAAATCACGCCTCCGCGCCGCTACGGCGTGTCTATTACTTGTTATATGCAGGAGCACGCCTTGACGCAAGACCTCGAGAAACTGAAAGAATGGATCGGTCAGAAAGAAACCGATGTCGATTACGTAACCGTACCGTCGGTGCACCGCCTCGCCGCCACGCTCGACCGCGACGACGCGATGCCAAAGTTCGGCGATGCGCTACCGCCCGGCTGGCATTCGATTCTGTTTCCGCGCGTGGTGCGGCATTCGCAAATCGGCCGCGACGGTCATCCCGAGCGCGGCGATTTTCTGCCGCCGGTGCCGCTGCCGCGCCGCATGTTCGCCGGCAAGCGCATCACCATGCATGCGCCGCTGTTGATCGGCGACGAAGTCAAACGCGAATCGACCATACAAAGTGTGACGCCGAAAACCGGCCGCACCGGACAGATGGTGTTCGTCACGGTGAAAACCGACATGATCAGCCCGCGCGGACTGGCGATCACCGAAGAGCAGGACATTGTCTACCGCGAAGAACCGGCCAAGGGCGCGCCGCCGCCCGAGCCGCAGCCGGCGCCCGGCAATGCGGTGTGGAAAAAAACCGTCACCCCCGATCCGGTCATGTTGTTTCGCTATTCGGCGCTGACCTTCAACGGCCACCGCATACACTATGATCATCCGTACGTGACCCAGGTCGAGGGTTACCCCGAGCGCGTCATGAACGGCGGGTTGACCACGCTGCTGGTGTTCGAACTGGCGCGCGAGTTTGCGCAGACGCCGCTCAAATTCGTTGCCTCGCGCAATGTGCGGCCGATGTTCGTCAACAAACCGATTGCGGTGTGCGGCGAACCGTCGGCCGACGGCAAGTCGGCCAAGCTGTGGACGCTCGACGATCAGGGCGCGCTCTCGCTCAGCGCTACCGCCGAGTTCCAATAGCATGTCGGGCGGCCCTCTCGAAGGCGTGCGCGTCGTCGACCTCACTTCGGTGGTGGTCGGCCCTCTGGCGACGCAGATCCTCGCCGATCACGGCGCGGAAATCATCAAAGTCGAGTCCAAGGCCGGCGATCTGATCCGTTTCATGAACGGCAAATCGGTGACGCCGGGCATGGGCGCGAAGTTTCTGCATTTGAACCGCAACAAGCGCTCGATCGTGCTTGATCTCAAGCAGGCAAGCGGCATGGAAGCGTTAAAGCGCTTGATCGCGAAAGCCGATGTGCTGGTGTGGAACGTGCGGCCGGCGGCGATGGCGCGGCTCGGGCTTGCCTACGAAGACGTTTGCAAAATCAATCCGAAAATCATTTACTGCGGCTTGTACGGCTTCGGTCAGGACGGGCGCTATAAAGACAAGCCCGCCTACGACACCATTATTCAGGGCGCGGCCGGCATGGCGGCCCTGCATCACCGCGCCACCGGCGAACCGCGTTACGTGCCGATGGTGGTGGCGGACAAAACGGTCGGCATGATTGCCGTGCAAATG
The DNA here is from genome assembly GCA_025363435.1 of Betaproteobacteria bacterium. Lineage (GTDB taxonomy): Bacteria > Pseudomonadota > Gammaproteobacteria > Burkholderiales > SG8-41 > PALSA-1004. The sequence continues at coordinate 7,150 of JANYDY010000003.1, read as the reverse complement.
ATCATGATGGCCTTGTACCGGCGCACGCAGACCGGCGAAGGCAGTGCCATCGGCATTCCGATGTTCGAGAACCTGGTCAAGTTCGTGCTCGAAGAGCATATGTACTTGACGACGTTTCAACCGCCGCTCGGCGGCACCGGCGATCCGCGTCTGCTCGATCCGCAGACCAAACCGATCCCGACCAAAGACGGCTATATCTGCATTTCGGCGAATACCAATCCGCAGGCCTTCGGGCTGTTCGATGCGATGGGCCGCCCCGAGCTGAAAGACGATCCGCGGCTGTCGAGCGTGCAGGCGCGCTTCACCAACGTTTCGTACTACTTCGAAGTGCGCAATGCCGCATTCGCCGCGAAGACCACTGCGGAGTGGCTGGCATTGCTCGAAAAAAACGATGTGCCGTCGATGCCGTACCACACGCTGGAAAGCGTGATGGACGATCCGCATCTGACCGACGTCAAATTTTTCGAAACAAAAACGCATCCGACCGAAGGCAAGGTGCGCGAAATGCGCCTGCCGAACGTGTGGTCCTGCGGCACGCGCAAAGAATGGTCGGCGGCACCCAAGCTCGGTCAGCAGTCGGTGGAAATTTTGCGTGAAGCAGGCTATGACGACGCCGCGATTGCGCAGATGGTCGCGACTGGCGCGACGGTAGACGGCCAATTGAAAAAGTAAGCCGATTAGAAATCGTCGCTTTATTACTTTGGTCCCTACCCCAACGTAGCCCCGATTTTATATGCGCTTCAGGATCTTAAAAATAAACGTGGTTGCGTGGTCGACAGCGATTGTCATTTCCTTGCTCTTTACGCCTGCTATTGCTCAGCCTTCGCCCAAGACCATTCGCGTCGTCTCTTCGGCTGACACGATATCTACAATGACGGAAATCCCGGGGGGCGACCATTTGATTCCGGAAAGCCAAGTATTCGTTGGAGGCAAGAACGGCACTGGCCGCTGGTTAGCGCTCTTGGGTATTGCAATTGACAAGGCACGCAATCAATCAATGATTAGCGGAACTGCCGAGCCACTTCGGATGAAATTCGACTCAATAATTCTCCAGTCGCTTGCCGCACTATCAATAAACAATATAGTTTTCGATGTAAGGCCGAATTTTCCTGATGGGGCATACGATGCAAAGTTGTTGCCGTCGGCACGATTTTTGGTAGAACATGAACCTCTAGCCCATCTCAGCTTTCGATTGACAGCTCGTATCAGGGATGCGTCAACCAAAGCGGAAATTACGAAAAACTATCTCTACGGTTTTTTAAGGTTGCGCCCATTTGTTGGAGATGGCGGTTGGGCTGAAAACAATAGCCAATTGTTACGTGAAGCATCAAAAATCGCTTTTGAAGGACTCGTTGATGCATTCGCTCAGGATATAGCGGGACAGTTTGCAGAGGCATTGCTTCAAAATAAACAGCGTACGATTAAGATCAGCAGCATTGATGGCGGCCCTTCAACTAGCGCGTTCTTTTTGGGGCAATCTCCAAAGACTATTATCGTCATGCCCATGTTTCGAGATCAACCGCTCCGTGCGATCGTGCAAGTCATCGACAAGGAATCCGTTCGCATTGAGGGATTGGAAAATTAGGGGTATATCTGGCTTTCAGTCCCTTTACTGGTCTGGTTGAGTCAACAGGTGGCCGACTACAAAAACGCTAGATGCTTGACTCAAAACATAGCTTTATGATGCGTGGAAGAGGCGCTATGAAGATAGCAAGGCTCGCAATATCGCTGTTGACCGCGACTATGCTTACGTGGCCGGCTTTGGCGTCCGCTGCCGAATACCAGCCCGAGCCTTATCAACAGGGCAAGGACGTGATCTGGCTGCCGACCCCAAACGAGCTCGTCGTCAAAATGCTCGACCTCGGCCGCGTCACCGACAAGGACGTAGTGATCGATCTTGGCTCGGGCGACGGCCGCACCGTGATTGCCGCGGCCAAACGCGGCGCACGCGCACTCGGCATCGAATACAACCCGGAGATGGTCGAGTTCGCCACGCGCGCGGCGCAAAAAGAAGGCGTTGCCGGCAAAGCCAGGTTCGTCAAAGCCGATTTGTTCGAGGCCGACTTCAGCGAAGCAACGGTGATCACCATGTATCTGCTGTCGTCGCTGAACATGAAGCTGCGGCCGAAAATACTCGATCTCAAGGCCGGCACGCGCATCGTTTCGCACGCCTTCGATTTCAGCGAATGGAAAGCCGACAACACAGTGACTGTCGAAGGCCGCACGGCGTATCTGTGGATAGTGCCGGCAAAAGTATCGGGCACATGGCAAAGCACGCAAGGCGAGCTCACGTTAAAGCAAAGTTTTCAGAATTTCGAGGGCACGCTGAAGACCGGCACCGGAACGGTGCAGATCACTAACGGCAGGCTTAACGGCGAGCAACTGACCTTTTCCGCCGGGCTTTCGCAATACAGCGGACGCGTCAACGGCAATCATATCGACGGCACGGTCAAAGGCGCCGCTAGCGGGCCGTGGACCGCCACCCTGCGCGCCGACAATCCGGTATCATCGCCAAAAAACCCGTAAGTGCCTGCGCCACCAACCGCCCCCTCCCGGAGATCACGCATGTTCGCATTGCAACTATTGCAACGTCCGCTGTTTGCCCTGCTGCTGGCCACCGCCTCGTCTTTATCGCTGGCCGCGGCGCAATTCGAGCCGCAAATCGGCCAGGAGGGCAAAGACGTCATCTGGGTGCCGACGCCGAACGCGCTGATCGACAAAATGCTCGATGCCGCTAAAGTGACCGCAAATGATTACGTCATCGACCTCGGCTCCGGCGACGGCCGCACGGTGATCGCCGCCGCCAAACGCGGCGCGCGCGCGCTCGGTATCGAATACAACCCCGACATGGTCGAATTGTCGAAGAAAAATGCCGCCGCCGCCGGTGTTTCCGACCGCGCAACCTTCGTCAAGGCAGACATATTCGAAAGCGATTTCTCGAAGGCAACCGTCATCACAATGTACTTGCTGCCGCAACTCAACCTCAAGCTGCGGCCGAAAATACTCGATCTCAAACCGGGAACGCGCATTGTGTCGCACGCTTTCACAATGGATGACTGGCAAGCCGACGAAACGCTGACGGCCCAGGAGAACGGTTCGTACAGCCGCACCGCCTACCTGTGGATCGTGCCGGCAAAGGTCGAAGGCACATGGAAAACGCCGCAGGGAGAAATTGCTCTCAAGCAAACTTATCAAATGCTCAGCGGGACGCTGACCTCCGGCGGACTAAGCATGCCCATTCAAGGCAAAGTCCGCGGTGAGCAGATGAGTTTCGCCATTGAATATGACGGGATCGTCAAAGGAAACCGGCTGGAAGGAACCATCAAGGGCGGCGGCGGCGCTTGGGCTGCAACACGTACGGGCAAGTAATGGACGAACATCTGAACATCAATTTAAAGAGGGGAACGTTTATGTTTGGCAAATTCCTGCTTGGGCGAATCGCGGTTCTGCTCCTCACAATCTTCGCTGTCGGCGCCTATGCCGGCGAGCCGGCGCAGAAACCGTTCGAACCGTACTCGGGCCAGCCGGGCAAGGACGTCGTGTGGGTGCCGACCGCGCAGGCGATGGTCAACCGCATGCTCGACATCGCCAAGCTGACGGCCGGCGACGTGCACTTCGACCTCGGCTCGGGCGACGGCCGCACCGTGATTACAGCGACGAAACGCGGCGCAAAATCGACCGGCATCGAATACAACCCGGACATGGTCGAACTGTCGAAAGCCAATGCCGCCAAAGAAGGCGCCGCCGGCGCAACGTTCATGAAGGCCGACCTGTTTGAAACCGACTTCTCGCACGCGACGGTGGTCACGCTGTTCCTGCTGCCGGATATCAATCTGAAACTGCGTCCGAAGATACTCGACATGAAACCGGGCACGCGCGTCGTTTCCAACACCTTCACGATGGGCGAGTGGAAAGACGATGAAACCGCCACCGTCGAAGAAACCCAGGGCTGCAGCTACTACTGCACCGCGCATCTGTGGATTGTGCCGGCGAAAGTGGCGGGCACCTGGCAGATGGCGCAGGGCGAACTGACGCTGACGCAGGAATTCCAGATGCTGGCTGGCGCGCTGAAAAGCGGCAGCAGCCCGGCGCCGATTTCGAACGGCCGCATGCGCGGCGACATGATCAGCTTTACCGCCGGCGGCACCGAATACAGCGGGCGCGTCAACGGCAACAGCATGACCGGCACGATCAAAGGCGGCGGCAGCTTTACGGCGACCCGCGGCAGCAAGCCGGCGAAATAATCAACAGGCAACGGCGCAGCAGCGCGGAGAAAACATGGCGGCGAAACAATCGGGCATCGTAATCATCGGCGGCGGCATCATGGGCGGCGACATCGCTACCATCTTCGCGGCGGGCAACTGGGCGGTTCATGTGATGAGCCCGTCGCAGAAAACGCGCGACGCCTTGCCGGCACGCGTCACTGCCGGGCTGGAAAAACTCAGCGCCGCTGCGGATCTGGTAAAGAACGTCAAGACCTACGAAAAACTCGATGCAATCGCGTGGGCCGACATCGATCTCGTCATTGAGGCCGCAACCGAGAACCTCGAGCTCAAGCGCAAGATTTTTTCGGAACTCGAAACACTTGCGCGGCCGGAAATTCCGCTGACCAGCAACACCTCGAATTTCCAGATCGGCGAAATCGGCAAACATCTGAAGACGCGTTCGCGCGTCGCCGGCGTGCACTATTTCATGCCCGCGCATCTGGTGCCGCTGGTGGAAATCATCAAAGCCGATTTCACCGACGTGAAAATCTGCGACTGGCTTGAAAAGAACCAACGTGAACTCGGCAAAATGCCGGTGCGCGTGAACAAGGACATTCCGGGTTTCATCGGCAACCGCCTGCAGCACGCCATGATGCGCGAAGCGCTCTACCTGATTAACGACGGCGCGGTTTCGCCGGAAGGTGTGGATACCGCGGTGCGTTTCGGTTTCGGTTTTCGCTTTCTCGCCTGCGGCCCGATGATGCAGAAGGAAATGTCGGGTTGGGATACCAATTACTACGCCGCCAGTTCGCTCTACGGCGACCTGCACGCGGAAAAAACAGCCGCCCCTTTCATCAAGACGATGGTGGTGGACAAAGGCCACCTTGGCATGAAGACCAAACAGGGCATCTGGTCGTGGGACGACGAGTCGATCAAGAAGGAAAAGTCGCGCATCGAGAAACTGCTGCAGGCGGCGATGCAGATACTCAGCGCCGACATCAAGAAATAGCAGGCCGCGCAATGCGCAACGCGCCGAAGTCCCTGCTTTGCGCCGCGGTGCTGGCGTTTACGACCGGCGCGCTGGCGCAATCCTATCCGACCAAACCAGTACGCCTGATCGTGCCCTTCCCCGCCGGCGGCGGCATCGATTTTGTTTCCCGCGCATTAGCGCCCAAGCTTTCCGAATACCTCGGCCACAGTTTTATTGTCGACAACCGTTCGGGCGCCAGCGGCACTATTGGCACGGATGCGGTGGCAAAAGCACCGCCCGACGGTTACACGCTGCTGGCGACGTTCTCCAGCCACACGCAAAACGCCTCGCTCTACGCCAAGCTCAGCTACGACACGGTGCGCGACTTTGCGCCGGTCACGCAGATCGCCACGGTCGCCAACATTCTGGTGGTCAACCCGTCGCTGCCGGTAAAAACGGTGAAGGAACTGATCGCGCTGGGCAAAAAACGCCCCGGCGAAATTCTTTACGCGTCGATCGGCAACGGCACACCGTCGCATCTGTCAGCCGAACTCTTCGACAACATGGCCGGCATCAAGATGGCACACGTGCCGTATAAAGGTGCCGCACCGTCGATGATTTCGCTGCTCTCCGGCGAAACCCAGTTAACGTTCACTACCGTGGTGGTGGCGCTGCCGCATGTGAAAAGCGGCCGCTTGCGCGCGCTTGGCGTAGCCTCGCTGAAACGCGCTGCCGTCATGCCTGAAGTGCCGACCATCGACGAAGCCGGCGTGCGCGGCTACGAATCGAACGCCTGGTACGGTTTGCTCGCGCCGGCGAAAACGCCGCCGGCAATCGTTGAACAGCTGCATCGCGAAACGGTACGCGCGCTGCAATCGCCCGATCTGCGCGGCAGTTTGACCAATCAGGGTGCCGACCCTGTGGGCAATACAGGTGAGCAGTTCAATACCCTCATCAAAGATGAAATCGAGAAGTGGCGCAGGCTGGTGCTGGCGTTGGGGCTCAAAGCAGATTAGATTGGCAAGGCGTATTCGCTCTTGTGGCGCAGGCGACCCGCCTGCGAGAAGCACCAATACCAATGTAACTTGATTCACCGATATTTTTATGAATATGCTTCGCCGTTGTGAAAGTCCACAGCATACTGATGCGACGGTGATTTGACGCAGGCGGGTCGCCTGCGCCACAAAAACAAAACGGCGCGTTCTTCACGACCCCGCTATTGGAAGGAGAAAGTAGTGCGTTACATGACGCCGCTGGAGGTGATTTCCCTCTATCCGCAGCACAATCACACCCTGCAGAGCCTGTTCGAAACGCGCCGTCAGGCCGATCCGGCCAAACCCTTTATCGTATTCAAGGAACAGAGCTGGACCTGGGGCGAATTTGCCGACGCGATCGAGCGCACCGCGCGCGTGCTGGCCGGCCGCGGCGTGAAAAAAGGCGACCGCGTGGCAATCATGGCGACCAACACCTACGCGCACGTGATGCTGATGTTCGCGCTGGCGCGCCTGCGCGCCATCATGGTGCCGGTGAATCCTGAGTTCGGCGTCGAAGAAGCGAAATACGTGATGTCGCATGCCGGTGTGAGCGCCGTGGCCTGTTCGACCGATACGCTGCAAATCGCCAAACAAGCCGCCGCTGAGATTCAACCCAAGCCGTGGTTCATGATGGTCGATGCTGCGGCCGAAGACCTGCCGCTGTTGACCGAACTCATCAAGAATCCGGGCAAGGCGAAACTGCCGGGCGATGTGTCCGCCGACGATACCTTCGCCATCATTTATTCGTCGGGTACCACCGGTTTCCCGAAAGGCGTGATGCACGCCCAGCGCAATTTCGTGCTGTCGGGCGAGCGCCACGTCGCGCGCGTCGAAACGCAGGCCGACGACCGCGTGCTGTGCATATTGCCGATGTTTCACATCAACGCGCTGTTCTATTCGGTGGCGAGCGCTGTCACCGCCGGCGCCACACTCATCATCGT
>JANYDY010000002.1 GCA_025363435.1 Betaproteobacteria bacterium | reverse complement strand
TGCTGGTCGGCACCGGCAAGTACAAGGATTTCGCCGAAACGCGCGCCGCGATTGAAACCAGCGGCGCGAATATCGTCACGGTGGCGATCCGCCGCACCAACATCGGCCAGAACCCGAACGAGCCCAACCTGCTCGATGTGCTGCCGCCATCGAAATTTACGATACTGCCGAACACCGCCGGCTGTTACAACGCCGACGACGCGGTGCGCACGCTGCGCCTCGCGCGCGAACTGCTCGACGGCCACGATCTGGTAAAGCTGGAAGTACTGGGCGATCAGAAGACGCTGTTCCCGAACATGGCCGAAACATTGAAAGCCGCCGATACGCTGGTCAAAGACGGCTTCAAAGACATGGTCTATTGCAGCGACGATCCGATCGCGGCGAAACAACTCGAAGAAATCGGCTGCGTTGCGGTGATGCCGCTGGCTTCGCTGATCGGCTCGGGCATGGGCATTTTGAATCCGTGGAATTTGCAGATCATCATCGATCAGGCCAAAGTGCCTATCATCGTTGATGCCGGCGTCGGCACTGCGTCCGATGCGGCGATCGCGATGGAACTCGGCTGCCACGGCGTGTTGATGAACACCGCAATCGCCACCGCAAAAAATCCGGTGATGATGGCGTCGGCGATGCAAAAAGCCGTCGAGGCCGGCCGCGAAGCCTTTCTCGCCGGCCGCATGCCGAAAAAACCGTACGCGGCCTCGCCCAGTTCACCGACCGGCGGTTTGATCAAATAACCATGCAACACCTGACACCCGCCGCGCTCAAACAGGCGCTCGACAACAACGCGGCACTGCTGGTTGACGTGCGCGAACCCGGCGAATTCGCGCGCGAGCATATCGCCGGCGCGCGATTGCTGCCGCTGTCGGCCTTCGATGCCGCGCAACTGCCGCGCAACCGTAAAATCGTGCTGTGCTGCCAGTCGGGCGCGCGCTCATCGCGCGCACTGACTCAATTGCAGGCCGCAGGCTTCAATGACGTCGCCCACCTCGACGGCGGCTTGAGCGCGTGGAAAGCAGCTCAATTCGCCACGTCCATCGACGTCTCGCAACCCATCAGCATCATGCGTCAGGTGCAGATCGTGGCCGGTTCGCTGGCGCTCGCCGGCGCGCTGCTGGCGTGGCTGGTCTCGCCGTGGTTCATCCTGCTGTCGGGTTTCGTCGGCACCGGATTGCTGTTCGCCGGCGTTACCGATACCTGCATGATGGCCATGCTGTTATCGAAACTGCCGTATAACCAGCCGAAAACACCGGCGCCGCAGGCGCACCTGCAGTCGTAACCCGCTGCCGCGCATGACGCAGCGGCAGTTTGCCCGTAGACTGCCGCCCCTATGAGTGAAGAACACCGACATATCCGTAGCTTTGTGCTGCGCCAGGGCCGCGTCTCGAACGCACAGCAACGCGCGCATGAAACGCTGCTGCCGCAGTTCGGTATTCCGTATGCGCCGCAACCGATCGATCTCAACGCAATCTACGGCCGCAGTGCGCCGAAAATTCTGGAAATCGGTTTCGGCATGGGTGAGACTACGGCGGTGATCGCCGCCGCGCATGCCGAAAACGATTACCTTGGCATCGAAGTGCACACGCCCGGCGTCGGCAGCTTGTTGAAGGAAATCGGCGAACGCGAACTTACCAACGTGCGCATCATTCAGCACGATGCTGTCGAGGTGTTGGCGAACATAATCGCACCGGCGACTTTCGACGGCGCGCATGTGTTTTTCCCCGACCCGTGGCCGAAAAAACGCCATCACAAGCGGCGACTGCTGCAACCGCCGTTCGTCGCGCTGCTGGCCGGCCGGCTGAAACCCGGTGCATATATTCACGTTGCCACCGATTGGGAAGAATACGCGGTACAGGTGCTTGAAGTATTGAGCAATGAACCGCAATTGAAAAACACCGCCGGCGACTTTGCACCGCGCCCCGACTACCGGCCGCAGACCAAATTCGAAACGCGCGGCCTTAAACTCGGGCACGGCGTTTGGGATATTATTTTCCGCCGCGTCTGACATTCACGGTTTGAAAGGCCAGCCATGTCCGCCGTCATTACACAAATAAATGCTGCGTCACGCCAGCTGTTGCTGCTGCTTGTCATGCTGTGCGGCTTCGGCGCAGCCTGCGCGCAACCGAATGCACAACCGCACGCCGTCGCACCGCGCGGCCCGCTCGCTGAAGACGAAAAGGCCAATATCGCCGTCTTCAAAAACGTGTCGCCGTCGGTCGTCAACATCACCACGCTCGCCAACCAGCGCAATCTTTTCTCACTCGACGTTTTTCAGGTGCCCAAAGGCACCGGCAGCGGTTTCATCTGGGACGAGAGCGGCCTCATCGTTACCAATTTCCACGTCATTCAAGGCGCCAGCGTCGCGCGCGTCACGCTGTTCGACCAAAGCGAATGGAATGCCAAACTCGTCGGCGCATTTCCGGACCGCGATCTGGCGGTGCTGCGTATCGACGCGCCGCGCGAAAAACTGAAGGCGATTTCAATCGGCAGCAGCCGCGATCTCGTCGTCGGTCAGCGCGTCTACGCGATCGGCAATCCCTTCGGCCTTGATCAGACGCTGACTGTCGGCATTATCAGCGCGCTCAACCGCGAGATGCAATCGGTCAATCAACGCGCCATCCGCGGTGTGATCCAGACCGACGCCGCGATCAACCCCGGCAACTCGGGTGGCCCCTTGCTCGACTCCGCGGGACGTTTGATCGGCATCAATACCGCGATCTTCAGTCCGTCGGGGGCGTCAGCCGGCATCGGCTTCGCCATTCCGGTCGATGAAATCAATCGCATCGTGCCGCGCCTGATACGCGACGGCAAAATCACCCGGCCGGGTTTCGGCATACAGGTAGCGTCGCCGCAGGTGCATGCGGCGCTGCGCTTGCCAAAAGGCGTCGCGATTGTCGGCGTCACGACACGCAGCCCGGCGGAAGCAGCCGGCATGACACCCTACCGGCGCGGCGCCAACGGCGAAATCGTCGCCGGCGATATCATCGTTGCCATGGACAACAAGCTGATTACCAATCTTGATGAATTCCTCGACGTGCTTGAACGCCACAATCCCGGCGAGACCATCACCGTCACGGTAATCCGCGCCGGCACCACGCTCGAACTGCCGGTGAAACTCGGCCCGGCCGAATGATGCTGTAAGGGCGGAAAAGCGCAGCGCCTTCCGCCGAATGCAGAACGCCGGCCAAACTACATGCCGAACTATCGCCGCAATCGCATCCCTGGCGGCACTTACTTCTTCACCGTAAATCTGCTTGAGCGCCGGCTGACCCCTCTGACCGATTACATCGATTCATTGCGCGATGCAGTACGACGCGTTCGCGCAAAACGCCCGTTTCACATCGACGCATGGGCCGTGATGCCCGAACACCTGCATTGCATCTGGACATTGCCTGACGGCGATACCGATTATTCGGCGCGGTGGCGCGAAATAAAAAAGGCGTTTGTAAAATCGCTGCCGGCAACCGAGAATTTATCGCCTGCTCGCCATGCCAAAGGCGAACGCGGCATCTGGCAACGACGCTTCTGGGAACACACGATACGCGACGACCGCGACTATGCGGCGCATATGGATTACGTCCATTACAACCCGGTCAAGCACGGCCTGGTTTCGCGCGTCGGCGTATGGCCGCATTCTTCGTTTCATCGATTAGTCGAAAACGGGATTTATACTGCGGATTGGAGCGCGGATACGTCAGTTGAAATGGAGTTCGGGGAGCGCGCCGATTGAAAATGAAATGGCGCAGAATCGCCGGACAGTCTGGATTCGGCTCGTATGTAGGGCGGAAAAGCGCAGCGCCTTCCGCCGAACGGCCTTTTGCTTAACCGAGGCTTTGCATCAAGCGCGCAGGGCAACCCGTAGAAATGGATTGCGCAGAACGGTCAATTCAGCAACCATACGGCGGAAGGCGCTGCGCTTTTCCGCCCTACGATACAGTGGCAAGTTTGGGAGGCATGCATGTACGCTGTCATCTTCGAAGTGGAACCTGCCGCCGGTCGCCAGCAGGAATATCTCGACATCGCTGCCGCTCTGCGGCCCGAACTCGAAAAAATCGACGGCTTCATTTCGATCGAGCGTTTCTCCAGTCTGACCAGGCCCGGCAGGATTTTGTCGCTGTCATTCTGGCGCGACGAAGCGGCGATCCTGGAATGGCGCCGGCACGAAGAACATCATCAGGCGCAATTGAAAGGCCGCGGCGGTGTATTTGCCGATTACCGGCTGCGCGTGGCTGCGGTGGTGCGGGATTACGGAATGTTTGAGCGCGCCGAGGCGCCGCAGAAGTTTTAAACAATCGAGCGTCGTGGAATAGCTTATGCAGCATCCCAGCCCATGTCTTGCGAATACAATCATCCACCCAAAGACTAAAGAGTGGATTCCGAGATCGTTTGAAGATTTTCTCCAAGAGCTCCGTCATCTCACGAACTTATGTAATGAAACAAAGTCCCTGATACTTTTTCGCGGCCATAGTAAGAGGCAATGGTTGCTTGATTCAACCTTTGTGCGTTCGTTCAAAACGACACTTTTTGGAATTCAATCTTATGAAAGACTTTCCAAGCGAATCGTCGAGTCCACCGCGTGCCACTTTTCTTTGCTTAATCTTTTCCTACTTAAATTTGGTGTTTTAGCATGCCCGTCAGTCGAACTGCGAGCCGTTGCGCAAAAGAACGGACTGGACCCTTGGTTCGAGTTCTTTAAGCGGCTTCAGCAATACCCCGAGGAGGATGGTTTTTTCTTAAAGGGGACAAATCTCGTCGATTGGACGCGCTCATCTGATGTTGCACTGTATTTTGCAAACCACATGAGGATCGGCGAGGGTGCGATTTATGTTTGCGACGCAACGGCTACGGGGAAGACTCTACAAGTCGTTCCTGTAGAGGAAATTCTTGAGAAAATGCACAGCGTTGGAAACTCTGGTACATCTCTTGGTGCACCGCTGCTATTTTGTCCTCCCCGACAAATCCGAAATCCTAGGCCGAAAAATCAGGAGGTGATTTATTTCGCACAGATGGAACTTCGGTATGACTTAGAAACTATCTGGAGACTACAGGAGGCGGGCCTCACGAACGAGACCATCGTTGTTAAGCTCGTTCTTCCTGCTGGTAGCGAAGCAAAAACGGGGGAGTATTTAGCCAAGAAGGGGGTGACGAGTACGTTCATCTATCCCGATAGAAAAATTACCACATAACGTCCGAACGCATCCGATACCCACGAACCTTGCTCGTTTGCGCGATTGAACACGAAGTCAATCCTACAATTTTTCCCCCAAAAATATCTGCAATAAATCGTTGAGAAAGCGCCGCCCGAGCGCTGTCGGTTCGACGCGCTGATGATCGCGCGCGATCAGCCCTTTTTGCTCAGCCTGCTCGAGCTGCTTTAACACCACCGTCAGCGGCACACCGGCGCGCTCTTCAAACAGCACCAGCGGAAAACCCCCGTTCAATCGCAGCGCGTTCATCATGAATTCAAAACCAACCTCGTCGCCGCCGATATCGTGGCTTTCCTGCACGGCATTCCCGGTTGCCGCGCCCTCCATGTATTGCTTCGGTTGTTTGTGGCGCGCCTGGCGCAGAATGCGGTCGGGGAACGAAATCTTGCTGTGCGCGCCGGCGCCGATGCCGAGGTAGTCGCCGAAGGTCCAGTAGTTCATGTTGTGACGCGACTGTTTGCCGGGTTTGGCAAACGCGGAAGTTTCATAGTGACGGTAGCCGGCAGCAGCGAGCCGCGCTTCGACCGCCTGCTGCATCTCGGCGGCGGTGTCGTCGTCGGGCAGCTTGGGCGGATAGCGGTGGAAGTAGGTGTTCGGTTCGAGTGTGAGGTGATAGGCCGACAGATGCGGCGGTGCATAGACGAGTGCAGCGTCGATGTCGGCGCCGGCTTCTGCGACACTCTGCCCGGGCAGACCGTACATCAGATCGAGATTGAAGTTGTCGAAATGTTCGCGCGCGATGTCGATGGCGCGACGCGCTTCGTCATCGTTATGGATGCGGCCCAGCGATTTCAGATGTGTGGCGTTAAAACTCTGAATGCCGATCGACAGGCGGTTGACGCCGGCGGCGCGGTAGGCGCGGAATTTTTCCATCTCGAAAGTTCCGGGGTTGGCTTCGAGCGTGATTTCGGCCTCGACTGACAGCGGTAGCCTTGCACGTACCGCTTCGATGATCTGCTCAATGCCCGCCGCGGAAAACAAACTCGGCGTGCCGCCGCCGAAAAACACCGTGTATATCTTGCGGCCCCAAATCAGCGGCAGTGCTGCTTCGAGATCGGCGGTGAGCGCGGCGACGTAGTCCTGCTCGGGCGCATCGCCACGTGCCTCATGCGAATTGAAATCGCAGTACGGACATTTGCGCACACACCACGGAATGTGGATGTAGAGGGACAGGGGCGGCAGCGATTTGAACCGCGGCGACTGCGGGCTCAGGATGGAAGATAGCGCCAAGGCCCAACCTGTCAGGTTTTATTGCGGCCGGGCGGATATTCCGACGGCAGGCGCGGCTTGCCGGCCGCCGGCTTCTCAATCGGAAATTCGTTGTCTTTTTTTCTGACGGCCGAATCGCGGGTGCGCAATCGTGAGCGCTGTAAGCCCAGCTCGCTGCGCAGCCGTTCGACCAGTTGCGCCAGTGCCTGCCCGCGATGACTGATGAGGTTTTTTTCCTCCGCTGTGAATTCGGCGCCGGTCTTGCGCGTACCGGCAACCATGAACAGCGGGTCGTAACCAAAGCCGCCGCTGCCGCGCGGTGCTTTGACGATTTCGCCGTGCCATTCGGCTTCGCAGATCAGCGGGCGCGGATCTTCAGGATGACGTGTCAACACGATCACACAGTAGTAATGCGCCTTGCGGTTCGATTCATTGGCAAGCAGGTCGAGAAGCTTTTGATTGTTGCGCTCGTCCTGCGCCTCGCGTGTGCGCGGTGACCCTGCGGGCGGTTCACCGGCAAAGCGCGCCGAATACACGCCGGGTGCGCCGTGCAGCGCATCGACGCAGATACCGGAATCGTCGGCCAGCGCCGGTAGCCCGGTGGCGCGGCTGGCGTGATGCGCTTTAGCCAGCGCGTTTTCGACAAAAGTGAAATGCGGCTCCACGGCCTCGCTGACGCCGAGCGCGGTTTGCGGCACGATTTCGATGTCGAGCGGGGCAAGGATCGCGCCGATCTCGTTCAACTTACCGAGATTGTTCGTCGCGATGACGAGTTTTTTCATCTGGCCTTGATCAGATGCCGAGCGCTGCGCGCTGCGCCGCAATCAACTGGCGGATGCCGTTGTGCGCATGATCGAGCAGCGCGTTCAATTCGGCACGCGTAAACGGTGTACCTTCGGCGGTGCCCTGCACTTCGACCATACCGCCATTGCCGGTCATCACTACATTCATGTCGGTGTCGCAGGTCGAATCTTCGGCGTAATCGAGATCGAGCACCGGCACGCCGTTGTAAACGCCGACCGAAACTGCGGCAACTGCGTCCTGGATCGGTGAAGCCGCGATGAGTTTTTTGTCCAGCAAAAAACTGATGGCATCGTGCAGCGCCACATATGCGCCGGTAATGCCCGCGGTGCGCGTCCCGCCATCGGCCTGTATAACGTCGCAATCGATCTGGATAGTGCGTTCGCCCAACGCTTGCATGTCGATCACCGCGCGCAAGGCGCGGCCGATCAGGCGCTGGATTTCCTGCGTGCGGCCGGATTGTTTGCCGCGCGCGGCTTCGCGATCCATGCGCGTATTGGTCGAGCGCGGCAGCATGCCGTATTCAGCGGTGACCCAGCCCTGTCCCTTGCCTTTGAGAAAACCCGGCACTTTTTCCTCAACACTGGCGGTGCACAGCACCTTGGTGTCGCCGCATTCGATCAGCACCGAACCTTCGGCGTGGCGGGTGTAGCGGCGCGTGATACGGATGGCGCGCAGCTCGTCGGGCTTGCGATTGCTTGGACGCATAAGTGTGCTATCTTTCCTGTGTGCAAAATCACTAATACCGTCAAAATACGCCACAATAAGCGCTCGAATCAGATTCGAAAAATTGACGTCGTTGCAGCGCGCGTATTTTACCCTTCACTTTCCGATTGATCGCAAAAACATGATACACAGCATGACAGGCTATGCCAGCACCACGCGCGAGCTGGCCACCGCGGCGCTCTCGGTCGAAATACGCTCGGTCAATCACCGCTATCTCGATCTGCAGTTCCGCCTGCCGGAGGAACTGCGCGCGCTCGAAAGCGGGCTGCGCGAACTCGCCACCGCGCGGCTGCAACGCGGCAAGGTCGAATGCCGCATTGCACTGAACCCCCTGCCGAACGCGGCGAAACCGGCCGAACTGAATAACGAGGCGCTGAAACAATTGCGCGCGATCTGCGAAAAACTGCGCCTGGCGTGGCCGAGCGTGCCGGGGCTCTCCGCCGCCGACATCCTGCGCTGGCCCGGCATGCTGAGCGTGCAGGAAGTTTCGGTCGAAGAATTGCGCGCCGATTGCTACGAAGCGCTGCAGGCGGTGCTTGAAGATTTCACCGACACCCGCGCGCGCGAAGGCGAAAAGCTGAAAGCGATTCTGCTCGAACGCATGGCCTCGATGCAGGAACGCATTGCGGTGGTGGCGCCGCGCATGCCGGCGATCATCGCCGCGCATAAAGAAAAACTTTCAGCGAAACTGCGCGAGGCAATGGCGCTGTCGGACGACGAGCGTATCCGTCAGGAACTGGCGCTGTTCGCCAACCGCGTTGATGTCGACGAGGAGCTCGGCCGTCTGGACGCCCACCTCTCGGAATTGAAGCGCATCCTGGATAAAGGCGGCGCGGTCGGCAAGCGGCTCGACTTCATGATGCAGGAACTCAACCGCGAAGCCAACACGCTGGGTTCAAAATCGGTGGACGTAGAAGTCACGCGCGTGTCGCTTGATCTGAAGCTGCTGATCGAGCAGATGCGCGAGCAAATTCAAAATATAGAATGAGCGGCAGCCTTTTTATCGTGTGCGCGCCGTCAGGCGCCGGTAAAACCAGCCTCGTCACCGAGTTGCTGAAGACCGATCCCGGCGTCAGGTTGTCTGTGTCGTACACCACGCGCGCGCCGCGCAGCGGTGAAGTCGACGGCCGCGAGTACCATTTCGTCGCCAAAGAAAAATTCGAGGCCATGATCGCGGCCGGCGGGTTTCTCGAAAGCGCGCTGGTGCACGGCAATTATTACGGCACTTCACAGGCATGGATCACCGAACAACGCGCCGCCGGCAGCGACATTCTGCTCGAAATCGACTGGCAGGGCGCCGCCCAGGTGCGCCGGGTGTTTCCTGACGCCATCGGCATCTTTATTCTGCCGCCGTCGTTCGAAACGCTGGTTTCGCGCCTGAATACGCGCGGAAAAGACGCGCCGGAGGTCATTTCACGCCGTTTGGAGGCCGCGCGCGAGGAGATCGGCCACGTGGCGGAGTTCGACTATGTTATTATCAACGACAAGTTCGGCGATGCAGTAAACGACCTTGTCGCCGTCGTCCGCGCACAACGCCTGCGCCTGGACGCCCAAACAGCCCGCCACAGCGAGCTCATCAACCGTATGAAATAGAGGTGCACTCATGGCACGCATTACCGTAGACGATTGCCTGAAGCTGATTCCGAACCGTTTTGACCTGACCCTGGCGGCGACCTATCGCGCGCGCCAGCTGGCCAATGGCGCAGCCCCCATGGTTGAGCCGAACCGCGACAAATCGACCGTCATCGCGCTGCGAGAAATGGCGATGCAGAAATACGGCGTCGAGATACTCGACAAGACACCGTCTTAAGAAGCACTGGACAAGACCCCGTCTTAAGCTGCGCTGAAAGTCCCCGTCGCAAGACCCGGCCGGGCGCTGCGCCCGGCACCCCGCGCCACACCGGTTGTGGTATGGTGAATTGCCCCCCATTTGTGGAGCTGGCAATTTACTTCCGCGACTGCCCATGCCTGAAGCTGCAACCCTGTTCAAGGAATGGTCCAGCTATCTCAAGCCGGAGGACGTGACGCGGCTGGAAACCGCGTATCACTTCAGCAAAGACGCGCACAGCGGCCAGTTCCGCGCCTCGGGCGAGCCCTATATCTCGCATCCGCTGGCTGTTGCCAACATCCTCGCCCGGCTGCATCTCGATCCGCAGGCGCTGACCGCCGCCCTCCTGCACGATGTAATGGAAGACACTGAAGTCACCAAGGCCGAGATCAGCAAAAAATTCGGCAAACCGGTGGCCGAGCTCGTCGATGGCGTGTCCAAGCTCGACCGCATCGAATTCGAAACGCACGAAGAAGCGCAGGCGGAAAATTTCCGCAAGATGCTGCTGGCGATGGCGCGCGACGTGCGCGTCATCCTGATCAAGCTCGCCGACCGCTTGCACAATATGCGCACGCTGGATGCGGTGCCGGCGGCCAAGCGCCAGCGCATTGCGCGCGAAACCGCCGACATCTACGCGCCGATCGCCAACCGCCTCGGCCTTAATGCGATTTACCAGGAACTCGACGATCTCTCGTTCCGCCATTTGTATCCGGCGCGCTACCGCGTGCTGTTCAAAGCGCTGAAAGCGGCGCGCGGCAACCGCCGCGAAGTCGTCGGCAAGGTGCTTGCCGCGATCACCAAAAAACTCGATCACGAAAAAATCGACGCTGCGGTACACGGGCGCGAAAAACACCTCTACAGCATCTACCGCAAGATGCGCGAAAAACACCTCGCCTTCGCCAACGTGCTCGACGTGTTCGGCTTTCGCATCATCGTCAAGGACGTACCGTCGTGTTATCTGGTGATGGGCGCTTTGCATGCGCTCTACAAACCCATTCCCGGCGGCTTCAAGGATTACATTGCGATCCCGAAGGCCAACGGCTACCAGTCGTTGCACACCAAGCTGTTCGGCCCCTTCGGCAGCCCGCTCGAAGTGCAGATCCGCACGCAGGACATGCACAAAATCGCCGAAGCCGGCGTCGCCTCGCACTGGCTCTACAAGGAGTCGGACGCTTCGCTCAATGAACTGCAGCAGAAAACCCACCAGTGGCTGCAGAGCCTGCTCGAGATGCAGTCGGGCAGCGGCGACTCGGTCGAATTTCTCGAACACGTCAAGGTCGATCTGTTTCCCGATGAAGTCTATGTGTTCACGCCCAAGGGTAAGATCCTGCCGCTGCCGCGCGGCTCGACACCGGTCGATTTCGCCTATGCGGTGCACACCGACATCGGTAACCGCTGCGTGGCGGTGAAAATCAATGAAGAACTGGTGCCGCTCAGAACCGAGCTCAGAAACGGCGACCGCGTCGACATCATCACCGCCTCGCACGCCAAGCCCAATCCGATGTGGCTCAACTACGTCATTACCGGCCGCGCGCGCGCACAGATCCGGCATTTTTTGAAGACGGTGCAGTACGTGGAGTCGGCGCACCTCGGCGAACGGCTGCTGAACCAGGCGCTGAGCGCATTGCAATCCGGCGTCGGCGATATTACCGACGCGCAATGGAAAAAACTGCTCAAGGACAGCGGCGCCAAATCGCGCGAAGACATCCTCGGCGACATCGGCCTCGGCAAGCGCCTCAGCGTGGTCGTGGCGCGGCGCCTGCTGGCATTAAGCGAAACCCACCTCGTTGAGCACAAACCGGCAGCGCCCATCATCATTCGCGGCTCTGAAGGCATGGCAGTGCAATTTGCGCAGTGTTGCCACCCGATACCGGGCGACCCGATCATCGGCCTCATCAACAAGGGCCAGGGCATGCTGATACATACCCACGACTGCCCGTTGATTGCAAAAACGCGTTCCGATCCGGACAAAGTGTTTGACGTCGAATGGGCGCCGGAGACAAAGAAGCTCTTCAACGTCAACGTGCGCATCGTCGTCATCAACCAGCGTGGCGTACTGGCCAAGGTCGCCGCCGAAATCGCCGATTCCGATTCGAACATCGACAACGTCGCAGTGGCGCCCGATGCGGGTGATCAGTACGCGACGATGAATTTCACCCTGCAGGTCTCCAACCGCCTGCATCTGGCGAAGATATTGCGCGCGCTGCGCAGCATTCCGGAAGTAGTACGCATTGCGCGCGTCAGTTCGCCGGCGGTATCGTCAGGGCTGCGGCGCGATCATTAACCGCCGCGGTAGCGGCACCGCTGATTCCGTACACGCCGGCACGCTGTTGCCGATGTGCAATGCACCCATGCACGGTGCGGGCACTGTCGCCGTCAGCTGACAAAACTGCGGATTACAAAACAAGGCGTTGCCGACAAGCGCGTAAATTGCGTCGTCGCGCGGAGACAGGCAACACGTTTTCGCAATGCTTTATTTTCGCGAAGTCATTGCATACCGGACACAAACCATTGCTGGCACGGCGCTTGCACTGAATACGGCTTTCAGTCAAACCCCGTAAAGGAGAAATGCATGCTTCAACGCGAAACGCTGTTCGGCCGCCCATCGACCACCGCGGCGGCCGGTCCCGCCAGGCAAGCTGCGGCAGGCGCCGCGTCGCCCGGTCATCACGACACATCGCACGACGAAGAAATCCGCCGCCAGACGCGCGGCACGGCGTAGCGCGGCGACGAAGCCCACGGCAATAAATTGATCGTCGGGCCGAACATCCGCATGAAAGGCGTCGAAATCACCGACTGCGAAACGCTGGTGGTCGAGGGCCATATCGAGGCCACCATCGACAGCCGGTTCATCCAGATCGCGGCGAACGGCAGCTACGCCGGCACCGCCGCCATCGACACCGCGGAAATCCACGGCGTATTCACCGGCGATCTGACCGTACGCAAGCGCCTGACGATACATGCGTCCGGCAAGGTCTCCGGAAAGATCTGCTACAGCCTGCTGATCATCGAGGAAGGCGGCGAAATCTGCGGCGAGGTCACACGCGCGCCGGATACGGAAAAATCTGTACGGCCGGCGGCACCGGCACTCACCGCAATGAAAAACAATCCAGCACCAGCCCCGGCCGGCGCATCGCGATAGCCGTTACGCCTACTGGCGCCGGCGGCAACCATCGTAGCCGTCGCGCCAGCCCTGCGCATATTGCGTGTCGGCTCTGGCCCGCGCGTCGTCGCGTTTGCGCGACGCATTCACACTGGCGCAACCGTCGCTGTAACCAGCGCGGAATTCCGTCGAAAAGCCGGATAAATTGATCGCCGGCGGTTTCGACTGCGATGCCGGCGTGGATAGCGATGGCGATGGCGATGGCGACGTTGCACAACCGCCAAGCCATAAGGTCACCAGCAACAGCGCTGCCGACTGCCACTTCACGTTAGTAAGCATTGTCGGAGTAGCCGCGATCTCCGCCGCCCTTCGCAAGGGTAGATTCGTGCGGATCGTTGATTGTGCGTTCGAGCGAAAAGCGCGCGCCATGCGCTGCAGTCATATGCGCATCAAGCATCGCGAGGTCACGGTTGACATTGCGCATGCCTTCGATCACCGCTTCCAGCGTCGTGCCGTGCGCGCGTGCAATCGAATCTCAACGCATGCCCTGGACAATAAAAAAAATTTCTGGGCATTACCTGCAAGTACCCTCTGGCCATCATCGCCTTCGCCGTGCTGCTCGCCGGCATTCAAGGTTGCGCCGGTACGTCGGCACGCGAAAGCACCGGCGAATACATCGATGACGGCGTGATCACGACCAAGGTCAAAACCGCGCTGGTGAAAGACAAGACGGTCAGTGCGCGTGAAATCAGTGTCGAAACATACAAAGGCACCGTCCAGCTGAGCGGCTTCGTTGCGTCGGAAGACGAAAAGAATCATGCCGAAACGCTGACGCGCACCGTCGGTGGCGTCAAAGCGGTCAGCAACGGCATCGTGATCCGATGAGCGATGAAGCATGGCCCCGCGATTGATCAATGACGGCGATGTCCGGCGCGCGCACACTGAAGATCGGCATCTCGGCGCGGATTTTTCATCCGCGCCCGGAAAACACGGGCATCGAGCGACGCACCCTGCAATATCTCGAGCAATCGGTCGCCGACTGGGTGATGTCGCGCGATGTGCTGGTGTTCATGGTGCCAACGGTCGACGCCGAAGGCATCATTCATCGCAGCAATATCCGCTTATCCGACTACGCGCGTAATCTCGACGGACTCGTATTGCAGGGCGGCGCCGATATCGCACCGAAAACCTATGGCGAAGAACCGTTACGGCCGGAATGGGCCGGCGATCGCGTGCGCGACGTCTACGAAATGGAATTGCTGCACGAGTTCATCGAAATGGACAAGCCGGTGCTTGGCATATGCCGCGGCGCCCAGCTTATCAATATCGCCTTCGGCGGCACTTTGTACCAGGACATTCAGCAACTGGTGACGGGCGCGATCGAACACGCCAACAAGGACAGCTACGACCGCCATTCGCACTCGATTGTGATCGAAGCGGGCACCAAGCTCGCGCAGTTATATCCGGACAAACTGCAGGCGCGGATCAACTCCGTACACCATCAGGCCATCAATAAACTCGGCCGCGATCTCACGGTCGAAGCGTATTCGGAGCCCGATCACATTATCGAGGCGATCCGCAAACAGGGCCGCGACTATGTATTCGGCGTGCAGTGGCACCCTGAATTCATCAAACCCGGCGACTCTGATCTGCTCGATCCAACGCCCATACTCGACGATTTTCTCGCCGCCGTGCGTAAACGCCTGCGCTAGCCGCGCCTCAACGCAGCGGCGCTATCTTCAACTCTGCGGCAAGATCGTTCAGGCTTTTAAGGAGCGGCGCCGACAGCGGTGCGCCCAGACGCAGGCTTTCTTCAAGACGCGCGTGACTACCCTCGCCGGGAAGCCGAATCGCATCGACGCCGGGCAAACGCTGCGAATTACGAATGTCGCGCACGAACGCATCGACCGATTTCTTGAAATCCGCGACCGGCTGGAACATCGCCACGTTGATGGCAACGATGACGTGGCCGGTATTGGTCGGCGTCGTGTTGTCGGTATTGAAATCCACGACATCGCGACCGTTCGCCGCGCCGTTCAGGGTCCCCGCCAGAAGACCGATGATCATCGACAGTCCGTAGCCCTTGTAGCCGCCGATTGGCAGCAAAAAACCGTCATTGGATTTTTTCGGATCGAGCAGAGGCTTACCCTGACGATCCATCATCCAGCCTTCGGGCATCATTTCGCCGCGCTGCGCCTTGGTTTTGACTTTGCCGTAGGCCGCCACCGTGGTCGCCATATCAAGCACGATCGGCGGCTCTTTGTCAGCCGGCACCGCGACCGCGACCGGGTTGGTCGACAACAGCATGTCGATGCCGCCCCACGGCGGCAGGTGGTTGGCGTTGCCGACCGCCAGATACAAACCGATCATGTCGTGTTGCATCGGCATGCTCGCATAGAGTGAAGCCGGCCCGGCGTGGTTGCTGTGCTGCACGCCGACCCACGCGACGCCGACGGTCTTCGCTTTCTCGATCGCCTTCTCGGTGGCAAAGCGCATCACCAGATGGCCCATGCCATTGTCGCCGTCGATGAGCGCCATGCCCGGCGCTTCACGCGCGACACGGATGTGCGGTTTCAGATTGACTGCGTTGCCCTTGATGCGGCGCACGTACTGCGGCAGGCGGAACACACCATGGCCGTCGGCGCCGATGAGGTCGGCGCGCACCTGCAGTTCGGCGATGTTTTTCGCTTCGGCGGCGGAAATACCGACGGCCACATAGGCGCGCGCGACAAACGCTTCAAGCTCCTTGATCGCAATGCGCACGAGATCACTCATAAGAATTCTCCGGAAATTTCGGCGGCCGGCAGATTGCGCGGCTGCAGACAAAGGTTGCGATTATGCCGTGCGCCTCTGCGCGGCTCAAGCGCGGCGCCGCTATTTCAGCGCCGCGGCGCGCACCAAAACGTGGCCATCGAAGAGGCGCCGCTGCGTGCGCAGAAACGCGCCGCGCGCGACCGACCACTGCCCCGCAGTACAGGCGACGTCTGCCGCAGCAACCATCACACCGGTTGGCATGCCGATACGCAGTTCGGCCGCCGGATCAGCACCCGGGCGCACTGCTTCGTGCACCAGTGTGCCTTCGATGCGTGCGGCAACCGCGATACACAAAGTACGCGTCAGCGGCAGCGCACGATGCGCGCGGCCTTTGGCCAGCATGCGCGCCGTCAAATCGATTGCGCCGGCAGACAGCGGCGCACCTGACGAGGTCAGGGCATCGCGCGGCGGCGCGACGATGCCAATCGCCGGGTTCGATAATTTGCTTGCAGCATCGACAGCATCGCGGCCGATGCCCATCGCCAGCGAAGCGACAATGCGTATCGCGCTAAGTTTTTGCATCGCCACTGCATTCGCTTCGAGCGCGTCGGGCGACTCGGTGCCGGTAAGCCCCACATCAACCGCACGCACGAATACGCAGGCGTTGGCAGCATCCACCATCGAAACCTCGATACGGCCGACGCCCGCGACGTCCAGCACATCGCGCGCCTGCCCGCTCGGCAACAGCGTGCCGGTGGTAGCGCCGCCGGGTTGCATGAAATCAAGGCGGATAGCCGCGCTGCGGCCGGCAACGCCCGGGATTTCCAGTGCGCCCTCGACTGCGGCCATGCCTTCATCGAGCGCGAAGCGCGCATGTATGATTTTTTTCGTATTGGTGTTGTGTATCCGCACCAGCGCTTCAGCGCCGGCGCCGGCGACCAGCCCTTCATCCACCGCAAACGGCCCCATCGCGGTAATCATGTTGCCGCAGTTGCTCGAGTAATCGACGCGGCCTTCGGTAACCAGCACCTGCGCGAACGTGAAATCGATATCGGCATCGGATCGCGTCGGCTTGCCGATCACGCATACTTTGGACAGCGAGGAGACGCCGCCGCCCATGCCGTCGAGCTGGCGGCCGTACGGATCGGGGCTGCCGATCGCCGACAGAAATATCGCGTCCCAGCGCGCACGTGCGGGCAGATCGCGCTGATGAAACACGATTGCCTTGCTGGTGCCGCCGCGCATGAACACGGCGGGTATGCGTATCTGTTTCATGGGCTGCAAGCTTACACTGCCGGCACGCAGCGCTGTGCACCCGCGTGCTATTCTCTTTGCTCATGCACACGTCAAAAATAATTTTCGCCGCCGCCGTCGCACTTCTTATCTGCAGCACCACTGTCGCGCAGCAGTACCCGGTGAAACCGGTGCGCCTGATCGTCGCTTTTCCGGCCGGCGGCGGCAACGATGTGCTGGCGCGCCTGGTCACGCAAAAACTGAGTGCCGCGTTAGGCCAGCAATTCGTCGTCGATAACCGCACCGGCGCCGGCGGCACCATAGGCGCCGAACTGGCGGCACGCGCACCTGCCGACGGCTACACGCTGTTTCTCGCCGCAGTCGCCACGCACGCGATCAATCCGAATCTGCAAAAGAATCTGCCCTACGATCCGGTGCGCGATTTCGATGCGGTCTGCCTGCTTGCCTCGGCAGCGCTGGTGCTGGCCGTACACCCATCGCTGCCGGCGCGTTCGGTGCCGCAACTGGTGGCACTGGCGAAGTCGCGCCCCGGCGCAATCAACTACGCGTCGAGCGGACAAGGCAGCTCGGCGCAACTCGCCGCTGAGTTGTTCAAATCGATGACGCGTACTAATCTGCAGCACGTGCCTTACAAAGGCATCGCGCAGGGACTCAACGATCTGCTCGGCGGCCATGTGCAGGTGATTTTCAATACGGCGGCGGCGCTGCTGCCGCATATCAAGTCGGCACGTTTGCGCGCGCTTGCCGTGACGACGGCAAAACGCATACCGGCGCTGCCGGAACTGCCGACCATCGCCGAATCCGGCGTGCCCGGCTACCAGGCCGGCTCGTGGTGGGGCATCGTTACACCGGCCGGCACGCCGCGCGCCATCATCGACGTCTTGAATCGCGAGCTCGTCGCCGCGGTGCGCACACCGGACATCGTCGCGCGGCTGAATGCGGAAGCGGCACTGCCGATCGGCAGCACGCCGGAGGAATTCACCGCGCATATCCGCGACGAACTGGCGCGCCTCGGCAAGGTGATACGCGAAGCGGGAATCGTGGTCGAATAGTTCAGTGCTTTGATTCTTCGAGTTCGACCAGCGCGCCGAGAAAATCTTTCGGATGCACGAAGGCGATGCGTTCACCATGCACGTTGAGCTGCTGCTTGTCGCCGCCCAGCACGCGAACTCCTTGTTTGCTTAATGCAGCAGAAGTAGCGTCGACGCTGTCAACACCAAGACAAAAATGGTGAATGCCGCCGTGCGGATTTTTTTCCAGGAACTTCATCACCGGCGAATCGGCGCTTGACGGCTCCATCAATTCGATTTTCGCGTTGGGAAATTCGACATAAGCCATGCGCACGCCCTGCTCGGCATTGACTTCGATTTTGCCGATCTTCAACCCGTATTTACTCTCAAGCGCGCGCGCCGCGGCGTCGAGATCGGGCACAACGATGGAAACGTGGCTTAGTCCGGTAAACATTTTCACCCCCATCCCGCTCCCCTCAAGGGGAAAGGAGAAAATCAAATAACCTTGTTGTCGCGCAAAGTCGCTATCCGCGCCGCGTCGTAACCAAGTTCGTCATGCAGTATCGCGTCGGTATGCTCACCCAGCAGCGGCGGCGCGCGGCGCACCGAGGTCGGCGTATCTGAAAACTTGAACGGCGTGCCGATCACCTTGACCGGGCCGATGGCCGGATGCTCGACGGTCTCGATCATTTTGCGCGCCGCAGTCTGCGGATCTTCAAACGCCTGTTTGACCGAATTGATGCGGCCGCAGGGCACGCCAACCGCTTTGAGTTTTTCGATCCACGCCGGCGCATCATCGCTTTTCAGCGTATCGGCAATCGCGGCATCGAGCACTTCGCGGTTGGCAACACGGTCCTTGTTCTTGATAAAGCGCGCGTCGCCGGCCCACTCGGCGTGACCGATAGCCTGCGCAAATTTCGTGAACTGCGTATCGTTGCCGACCGCCACCGCCATCATGGCGTCGCGCGTCGGGTAAGTTGTATACGGCACGATGCTCGGATGGCCGTTGCCGAAACGCCCGCCGTCGCGTTCGGCACCGAGGTAATTGGCGCCAACGTTGGCGAGCATAAACAGACTCGATTCATACAGCGACACTTCAACATGCTGACCGCGGCCGGTGCGGTGACGCGCCTGCAGCGCACCAAGGATCGAATTCGAAGCGAGCATACCGGTGCAGACGTCGACCAGGGCAACGCCGTGTTTGGTCGGTGCGCCACCGACCGGTCCGGTGATGCTCATCAAACCGGATTCGGCCTGCAGAATGAAATCGTAGCCGGGCAAACCGCCCTTCGGCCCGTTAGCGCCGTAGCCGGTAATCGAGCAACGGATCACCTGCGGCGCGTTGGCCGCCAGCCATTCGTTGGAAAAACCCCATTTCTCCAGCGTACCGGATTTGAAGTTCTCGACCAGCACATCACACTTTTTGATCAGGCCGGCGAGAATTTCCTGCCCCGGCTGCACCGCCATATTCAGCGTCATCGAACGCTTGTTGCGATTGAGGCCGAGGAAGTACGCAGCCTCGCTGTCAACGAACGGCGGCCCCCAGCTGCGTGTGTCGTCGCCGTTGAGCGGCTCGACCTTGATCACATCGGCGCCCATGTCACCCAACATCATGCTGGCGAGTGGGCCGGCGAGGATGCGCGTCAGATCGAGTATGCGCAGTCCGGCGAGCGCGCCGTTGTTTTCAGTGGTCATATTTATTTCGCTGGTTCAAAAATTTCTGATGAAACTCCTTCCCCCTTGAGGGGGAGGGGGAAGGCGGGGATGTGGGTGAAGCTTACATCAGGCGCT
This sequence comes from Betaproteobacteria bacterium, assembly GCA_025363435.1. GTDB lineage: Bacteria > Pseudomonadota > Gammaproteobacteria > Burkholderiales > SG8-41 > PALSA-1004. The sequence goes on along the minus strand of JANYDY010000002.1, from coordinate 6,176 downwards.
TCCACAATTCTCGCCCCACCCTGACGCGCGGACACGTTACTGGCGAAGCCAGCCGTTTGCGGGTAGCGCGCCTTGCGCTCGCTCCCCGCCCCGGATCGCTTCGCGAACGCCGTGTCGCGAGCCCCCTCAACGGGGAGGGAATTTCTAATAAGCCCTGCAATTACTTATTTTTTCTTCGCCGCTTTCTTCTTGCGCATATACGGCGGCTCATTCAAATCTTTATTGAAACCGTCGACGTATTTCGCCAGCTCGCGTTTATCGCGCATGCGGAATTGCTGGAAGTTCGGTTTGCGGCCGGCGAGGAAGGCGTCCATGCCTTCGTTCGCTTCCGGCGAACCCCAGACATGGGCCAAGAGTTCCATGCCATGCTGCCACGACGCGTAGAGGTTGTCCGATTCGAAATTGAGCGAGCGCTTGGTCATGCGCAGCGTCAGCGCGCTGTGGCCCTTCATGGTTTCGGTCCACTTCAACGTTTCTTTGAGCAGGTCTTTCTGCGGCACGCATTTGTTGATGAGGCCGATGCCGACCGCTTCTTTGGCGGTAAAACGGCGCGCGCAGAAAATCATTTCGCGCGCAAGGCGTTCGCCAATGATGCGCGGCAGGTATTGCGTCGCGCCCACCGTCGGGCAGGCGCCGACTTTGGCGCCGGTCTGGCCGAGCACCGCGTTTTCGGAGGCGATTACAACGTCGCACCACAGCGCCAGTTCGTGGCCGCCACCCATGCACCAGCCGTTGACCATCGCAATTACCGGAATCGGCAAGCCGCGGATGGTCATCGCCAGACCCAGCATGCGGTCGTTCCACATATAGGCGTTGGTGAAATTGAGGCGCTTCATGGCGTAAAAATCACCGCCGGCCGAAAACGACTTGTCGCCGGCGCCGGTGATCACCGCGCATACGATAGACGGGTCTTCGCGCGTGTATTTCAGCGCGTCGATCATTTCGTCGAGCGACTGTTCGCGGAAGGAATTGAGCACGCGCGGACGGTTGATGGTGATCCACGCCACCTGATCTTTCACTTCGAACAGAATGTCGCCGTATTTGCGCGTGGAAGTGGCTTTACGTTTTGCTACCATGAATGTCCCCTTGATTGAATAAGCCGTCGCCGCGCGGTCCGCGCGCACCCGAGCCGGCCATTTTATCAGAACGCCGCGGCACGCCGCGACGGCGCCTGGGCTCTGCGCCGCTGCGTTGACATCACTGCCCTGCTCTACTATCTTCACGGAACGCGCGCAAATACGCATTTGCGTCACTCTCAAAATAGCGCGCGTTCTGGAGAATCCCGATGGCCGCCCGTTCGATCTGCTTGCCGGCATTGCTCGCCCTCGGCGCTTGCGCGTTTGCCGCGCCGTTGCTCGCGCAAACGTACCCGACCAAAGCGATCCGCATGATCGTGCCGTTTGCACCGGGCGGCCCAACCGACATACAAGGCCGCTGGGCCGCGCAGCAACTCAACGCTGCTTTCGGCCAGCCGGTGATCGTCGACAACCGCGGCGGCGGCGGCGGCGTGCCCGGCACCGAAGCAGTGGTCAAAGCCGCACCGGACGGCTATACCATCCTCGCCGGCAATCCCGGCCCGCTGACGATTTCACCGACGATCAATACAAAAATTCCGTACGACACGCTGCGCGATCTCGCGCCCGTCATGCTGATCGCGAAAAGTGCCAGCTGTTTGTGCATACACCCGAGCCTGCCTACGAAGGGCGTCAAGGAGTTCGTCGCGCTGGCGAAAAGCAAGCCAGGCATGATCAATTACGGCTCGCCGGGCGTCGGCACCGTCGGTCATCTCGCCACCGAATTATTCGCGACGCAAGTCGGCATCAAGCTGAATCACGTGCCGTACAAGGGTGCTGCGCTGTATACGATCGATCTAATCGCCGGCCACATCGAGCTGGCGATCATACAATTCGCCGGCTGCGCGCCGCTGCTGCAACAAGGCCGGTTGCGCGCGATCGGCGCCACCTCGGCCAAGCGCACGCCTTTGCTGCCCGACCTGCCGACCGTCGCCGAACAGGGCGTGCCGGGTTATGTCAGCTATAACTGGAACGGCGTGCTGGTGCCGGCAGCAACGCCGAAGGCCATCATCACGCGCATACACGAAGTGCTGTCGAAACAGCTTGCCACGCGCGAAGCGCAGGAACTCTACCTCGGTCAGGGCCACGAACCCGGCGGCGGCGACCCCGAAGAATTTGCGGCCTTTATCCGCGCCGAAATCCAGAAATGGGCGAAAGTGGCGAAAGCCGCCAACATCCGCGAATAGCCTCTGCTTGATCCTCAATCCCGCTTACAAGAAAGAGTCCCGTCATGGCTGAAAAAAAAGATCCTCCGTATTTCATGTATTTCCCCGGCAACTACCGCTGGTCGGCGGCCTTTATCAACATGATCAGCTCGGCGCCGTACGGCGGCTCGGAAATCGGCGAGCTGCACAAAATCGGCACGCTGCTGAAAGGCAAAGCGCCGGACGATGACGAAGCCTGGTTCGATGCCTGCGTGAAAGTCGCCGACGGCGTGCGCGGCTACGCCGGCAAATTCGCCGATGCCAACTATCGCCCGTCTGCCGCGCACGCTTATCTGCGCGCCTGCAATTACTATCAAATGGCCGAACGCTTCCGCACACCGAAAGACGACAAAGCGCTGGGCGCCTTCCGCCGCGGCGTCGAATGCTTCCATCGCTTCATCAAGCTCACTGACGTCAAAATCGAAATGGTCGAAGTGCCGTTCGCCGACGGCAAACTGCCCGGCTATTTCGTGCAGGCGGAAAATGTGAAGCCGGGCAGCCGCAATCCCTGCGTGGTGTTTTTCGACGGCCTCGATGTGACCAAGGAAATTCAGTACATGCGCGGCGTGCCTGACCTGATCAAACGCGGCATCTCGGTGCTGGTGATGGACGGCCCGGGTACCGGTGAAGCGATCCGCTTCCGCAATCATTATCTGCGCTACGACTATGAAGTCGCCGGCAGCGCCTGTATCGATTTTCTGGAAAAACGCACCGACGTCGATGCCAAAAAAATCGGTATTGTCGCCATCAGTCTCGGCGGTTATTACTCGCCGCGCTGCGCTGCGATGGACCCGCGCTACGCCGCCTGCATCGCCTGGGGTGCGCAGTGGGACTATCACGATACGTGGAAAAAACGTATCGACGCGCAGTTCAAAACCTCGCTGTCGGTGCCGGGCCATCACATTACGTGGATCCTCGGCGTCGATACGCTCGAGCAGGCGCTGAAAACGCTCGAACCGTTCAAGCTCGACGGCATCATGCAGAAAATGAAATGTCCCTTCCTGCTGGTGCACGGCGCCGAAGACGAACAGATTCCGCTCGCCGATGCGCAGAAACAGTTCGACGCCTGCGGCTCGAAAGACAAGACCTTTCGCGTCTACACCGCCGAAGAAGGCGGCTCGCAGCACTGCCAGCGCGATTACCTGACGCTGGTGGTCGCTGACATGTGGAACTGGTTCGAAGAAAAACTGGTTCGCCAACAATAAAATTCGAAACCGGATATCAATCCGGTTTTGCACGACGTTCCCCTCTCCCCTGGGGAGAGGGGCTAGGGGTGAGGGAATCTCCCCGCAGAATTCCAATGGAGATAGAAGCAATAATGAACGCACTCAAAAGCGAAATCCGCGACGGCATGCAGATTGACTGGGACGTGCCCATCACGATGGACGACGGCCTTGTACTGCGCGCCGACGTCTTCCGCCCCATCGGCGATGGCAAGTATCCGGCACTCATGAGCTACGGCCCCTATGGCAAAGGTCTCGCCTTTCAGGACGGCTACAAGACGGCATGGGAAATCATGTGCAAGGAAAATCCCGATGCGGTTTCCGGCACCAGCAACAAGTACCAGAACTGGGAAGTCGCCGATCCGGAGAAATGGGTCCCCGACGGCTATGCGCTGGTGCGCGTTGATTCGCGCGGCGCCGGCCGTTCGCCCGGCTATTTGCAGCACAACAACAAGCGCGAGAACGACGACTTCCATCAGTGCATCGAATGGGCCGCCGCGCAGCCTTGGTGCACCGGCAAGATCGGTCTCAACGGCATTTCGTATTTCGGCGCCAGCCAGTGGCGCGCTGCGGCCACGCAGCCGCCGCATCTCGCAGCGATCTGCGTATGGGAAGGCTGGGTCGACAACTACCGCGACTCAGCGCGCCACGGCGGCATCATCTGCGTGTTCCGCAAAAACTGGCAGGACATGCAGGTCAAGACCGTGCAGCACGGCGTCGGCGAACGCGGCGCGAAAAACAAACTCACCGGCGAACTGGTCTGCGGCCCCGAAACATTGAGCGAAGAAGAACTGCTGAAAAACCGCGAGAACATGTGGGGCGAATATCTCGCGCGCCCGCTCGACAGCGATTATTACCGCGAACGCACCGGCGACTTGTCGAAAGTTAAAGTGCCGATGCTCTCCACCGCGAACTGGGGCGGCCAGGGCCTGCACACACGCGGCAACTTCGAAGGCTATGTCCGCGCCGCATCGAAACAGAAATGGCTCGAAGTCCACGGCGGTTCGCATTGGGCGCCGTTCTACACCGACTACGGCGTTGGCTTGCAAAAACGCTTTTTCGATTTTTTCCTGATGGGCATAGACAACGGCTGGGACAAGCAGCCCGCGGTGCAACTCAACGTGCGGCACCCCGGCGAAAAATTCGTCATTCGTCACGAAAACGAATGGCCGCTCGCGCGCACGAAGTGGACGAATTTCTATCTCGATCCGAATGGCATGAAACTCTCGCCGACGCCGGTGACGAGTGATCAAACCGTGACCTACGACGGCCTCGGCGATGGCCTCGTCTTCTCGACCGGCCCGCTGGCGCAGGAAACCGAAATCACCGGCCCTTCCGCGCTGAAAGTTTTTATTTCATCGTCAACGGTCAACACCGATATCTTCGCCGTGATCACCGTCTACGATCCGCAAGGCAATGAAGTTGTATTTAAAGGCGCGCTCGATCCGCATACGCCGATCGGCCAGGGCTGGCTGCGCGCCTCGCATCGCAAACTCGATCCGAAAATGACGCTGCCGTACCGGCCGTACCACACACACGATGAAGACCAACCGTTGAAACCCGGCGCGGTCTACGAGCTCGACGTCGAAATCTGGCCGACCTGCATCGTCGTACCCAAGGGTTACAGCGTGAAACTGCTGTTGCGCGGCAAGGACTACATCTACGCCGGCGAAGCCACCACGCTGTCGAACATGAAAAACCCGATGCGCGGCTGCGGCCCGTTCGAGCACGACGACGAGACCGACCGTCCGCCGGCGATATTCGGCGGCAAGGTCACGCTGCACGCCGGGCCGAAATGTCCGTCGGCGGTGTTGCTGCCGATTATTCCCGCCAAATAACCGTAGCCCGGAAGAAGCGCAGCGTATTCCGGGATAGGCGCGCGCAGAACCCCGGAATACGCTGCGCTCCTTCCGGGCTACAACTACAAAATCGATTCGCACTGGAGAAATTGCATGACCGATAAATCCGCCAACGTCTCGCAACCCAAAGACTACAAACTGATCGTCGAAAAAGACGTGAAGATTCCGCTGCGCGACGGCGGTTTTCTCTACGGCGACATCTACCGGCCAGACTGCGGAAACGAGAAGGTGCCGGTAATCATGAACATCGGCCCCTACCAGAAAGACAAGGTGTGGACGCCGCCCGCCGGCGTCGAGGAAGCGCCCAACGAGTACATGAACTGGGAAACCGCCAATCCGTTGTGGTGGTGCCCGCGCGGCTACGGTTTGCTGCGCGTCGACACGCGCGGCTCGGGCAAATCGCCGGGCAAGTCCGAGCCGAGCTCGATGCAGGAAGCGGTTGATTCGTACGACTGCATCGAGTGGGTGGCGAAGCAGCCATGGTCTTCGGGCAAAGTCGGCACGCTGGGCATTTCGTACCACGCGGCGTTTCAATGGAAAGTCGCCGGCCTCAATCCGCCCTCGCTGAAAGCCATCATGCCGTGGGAAGGCCGCGCCGATCAGTACCGCGACCAGGCTTATCACGGCGGTATTTTTGCGATGGGTTTTCTCGCCGCATGGCACAACGCGCAGACCGCGCATCATCTGCTCGGCCGTCCGCGCAACTACAACCCCGACGCATTCCAGAACGATCTGTTGTGGAATTACATGCGCAACGATCTCGATTCTGAATACTGGCGCGCGCAAAGCGCCAAATGGGAAAAGATCACCGTGCCG
>JANYDY010000113.1 GCA_025363435.1 Betaproteobacteria bacterium | reverse complement strand
AATGCCCGAAGAAGATCGCCGCGGCACCGACTATGCTTTGAAGCCGGTGCACGGCAAGCCGTGCAAGGAGTGCGGGAACGCTGCGGTTATCAAGAAAGACGGCTGTGAATTTTGCACTGCCTGTGGCGCCATCGGCGCGTGCGGGTAAGCTTCGATATCCGATTGAAATAATTGGATGGAAATAGTTATCGGAATCGTAAGCGTAATAGCGGCACTCACAATTGTTTTGTATGCGACGTGGCTGTTTTCGCGGCGCATCTCGTCCGGCGAACCAAAGGCACAAAGCTTCAAGGAATGGATCAAAAATTTATTTGATGCAGTAATGGGTTTGTAGTGGTGCCACGTTTATTTGTTGTTTACTGAGTGCGCTTCAGTCTGGCCCGGGGGCAGCCCGGCGGCTGGTTGCTTTTCTTGAGCCGCCAAGAAAAGTAACCAAAAGAAGCGGCCCCCGGTTCGCCGGTCCTGCGGACCTCCCTGCGCTGCTTGCCACGCCGTGCGGCTGCGGAACTCGCCCTCGCGATAAAACTGCGAGGGCTCAGACAGTCCTCGCCGACTTCCCCCGGCGCTGCTGCGCTGCTCGGCGGCTCTCAGGGGGAAGCGGTTAGGTGCGGCGCAAGTGGAAATGGAAAAATGGATTTTTCGAGGTGAAATGCATTCAAATTGACCGCTACGGCGGCCCCGAAGTCGTCGTCCGCCGCGACCTCGCGGTGCCCGTCCCGAAAGCCGATGAAGTGCTGGTGCGTGTGCGCCGCAGCGGCGTCAACTTCATGGACGTGCATACGCGTGAAGGCAAGTACGCCAACTCGCACACTTACAAGGTCAGTCTGCCGTGCACGCTCGGCATGGAGGGCGCCGGCGAAATCGTGTCGCTCGGCGGCGATGTGCGCGATCTTGCCATCGGCGACCGCGTGGCGTGGTGCATCGTGTGGGGCAGTTATGCCGAATACGCGGCGGTGCCGGCGTGGCGGGCGGTCAAGGTGCCCGAGGCGCTGTCGCTCGATATGGCGGTGGCTTCGTTGTTTCATGGGCTCACTGCGCATTACCTGGTCAACGACGTGGCAGATCTCGCGCCGGGTAAAACCTGTCTCGTGCACGCTGCTTCCGGCGGTATCGGCCAGATCATGATTCAACTCGCCAGGCGCGCAGGTGCGCGCGTGTTCGCGACCACCAGCACAGAAGAAAAAGCCGCGGTGGCGAAGTCGCGTGGCGCCGATGTTGCATTTTTATATGACGGCGGCCGCTTCGCCGAGGCAGTGCGCGAAGCAACCGGCGGGCGCGGCGTTGATGTGGTGTTCGATCCGATCGGCAAGGCGACGCTGCGCGACAGCTTCAGGGCGGCACGCAAGCGCGGACTCATTGTCAATCTGGGGGCGGTGTCGGGTGCCGTGCGCGATCTCGATCCGCTCGAACTCGGTGAGGCCGGTTCGCTGTTTCTGACGCGACCACGACTCGCCGATCATCTGCCGGATGCGGAAACAACGCGGCGGCGTGCGGCGGATATTTTCGCGGCAGTCATCGACGGTTCGCTCAAGATCGATATCGCCGGACGTTACACGCTGGATAACGTAGAAGAAGCGCATCACGCGCTCGAATCCCGGCAGATGGTCGGCAAGCCGGTGCTCGTGATTGCCGATTAAGCCTCACGCGCTTGACGTGACGGGCGCGGCGGTGGATGCTGTATAAAAATCACCAATCGAGGGAGTCATGACACAGTGCACGAAGCGCTTTGCGTTTGTTGCCGGTTCATTGGCGGCATTGATGTATGCGGCCGGCTATTGTTATGCGGCCGACAATTATCCAAACAAGCCGGTGCGCGTGCTGGCCGGCGGCGCGGCCGGCGGGCCGATCGACATCATGGCGCGCGTAGTCGGGCAGAAACTCGCCGACATTCTCGGTCAGGCGATCGTCATCGATAACCGCGGCGGCGCCGGCGGCACGATTGCAACGCGGATCGCCGCGCAGAGCGTGCCCGACGGTTACACGATATTGTGCAACAGCAGTCAGTACGCGGCGGCAGCGAGCCTCTACAAGGATCCGGGCTACGATCCGTTCAAGGATTTCGCGCCCGTCATCAACGCCGGTGTCAGTCCCAACATGATGTTCGTGCATCCGGGGGTTAGCGCAAACAATCTGCAGGAACTGATAGCGCTCGGCAGAAAGCAGAAACTGCAGTACGGTTCGGCAGGTGCGGGCAGCACGCCGCATCTGACCGGCGAGCGCTTGTTGAAGCTGATGGCGAAACTCGAGATCACGCATATTCCGTACAGCAGTGCGGCGCCGGCGATGCTGGCGGTTGCTGCCGGGCAGATTCCGATCGGCCTCACGGCAATGCCGCCGACGGTGCCGTTGATCAAGTCGGGCAAGATCCGCGGTATCGCGGTGACCAGTCCGCAGCGCATGCCGTCGCTGCCCGACGTTGGCACCGTCGCCGAGCAGGGTTTCCCCAATTACGAGGATTACACCTGGATCGGATTTTTCGCGCCGACCGGCGTGCCGAAAGCGATCGTGACCAAACTCAATGCCGATATCGCCAAAGTGATTGCGCTGCCCGAGGTCAAAGAACGCCTCGCCGTACTGGGTTTCGATCCGGTATTGAATTCCGTCGATCAATTCACTGTTTATATACGTGAGGAAGTAACCAAGTGGGCGAAGGTAATCAAGGATTCCGGCGCGCGCGTCGATTAGCGGTTGCGACGAGCTGTGAACAATCACGCCGCGACATGATGGTTCTTCACGCCTGCTCACGCGCACTGGCGCTTGGGGTATTGGCGCTGCCGGTCCCGGTGTTTGCCGCGGCGGCGCCCGACTGGAAGCCGGATAAGCGTGCCGAGATTATCGTGACCACTGCGCCCGGCGGCGGCAACGACAAGGTGGCGCGCCTGATTCAGAAGATTTCGCAGGAAAACAAACTCCTTGAACTTGCACCCACGGTGGTGAACAAACCCGGCGCCTCCGGGGTGCTCGGCATGAACTACCTGAACACGCATGCCGGCGACGGGCATTTTCTGGCGATTACTTCGGTGACCTTTCTCGCCGAAAGCATCAACGGCCGCAGCAGCATTGCGCTTGCCGATATCACGCCGGTGGCGTTGCTGTTCAATGAGTACGTGGGTTTCGGCGTCAAGACCGATTCGCGCATCAGGAGCGGGCGCGATCTCATCGCCATGCTGAAAGCCGACGCGTCGTCGGTGAGTGCGGCGATCTCCGGCGTCGGCAATCACAATCACATCGCGCTCGGCATGGTTGCCAAACTGAGCGGCGGCGACGTCAGAAAACTGAAAGTCGTGTCGTTCAATTCGGGCGGCGAGGCGATGACCGCTGCGCTCGGCGGCCACGTTGATCTGGTGGTGGCGCCTTTCGCGACGCTGCTGCCGCAGGTGCAGGGCGGGCGCTTGCGCATGATAGGCATTACGGCGCCGAAACGCATCAGCGGCGCGCTGGCGAATGTGCCGACATGGAGCGAGCAGGGGGCGAATGCGGTGATTTCAAACTGGCGCGTGGTGCTGGGGCCGCGCGGCATGACCGCGGCGCAGGCCGCCTATTGGGAAAACGTGCTGGCGAAAATTGTCGAGACCGACGAGTGGAGCAAAATGCTTGAAGCCGATCAGTTGAGCGGCGGTTTTCTGAACAGCAACGAAACGCGCGCCTATCTGAAAGCGCAGTACGACGAGTTGAAGGCGATTATGATCGAGCTCGGATTGGCGCGTTAGCGCGCTAGCACGAATACAATTTCCGCAAACTTCGTACGTCTTTCAGCGTATCGATCGCCAGCAACGCCTTGATCAGGACGCTGCTTCGGGTTTTGCCCAGCACCGGCGCCATCAGATCGAGCGCTTTTTCCTCGACCTGCGCGCGCGTCAGCGGATTTTCGGCGCTGCCGCTGGCCGCCATGGTCTGATGCGTGAACCTGCGGCCGTCTTTCATAGTGACGTCCATGATGCAGCGCCAGCCGCGCACCTTGTTTGGAATCGTCGCATCTGCGACCGCACGGATGCGCTGCTTCAGCGCCAGCACGCGTTTGTCCTGCATACGCGCCTCGTCGTGCGCTGTGGCGAAGGTCACCGTGCCGTCGAGAAGCATGACCGCTAGCAGGTGCTGCAGCGAAATGTCAGACATTTCGCGGTCGTTAACGACGCGCAGTTCTTCATCCGGAAGACGCGCCGTCAGTGAGGCCACGTTTTCCGGCGTCAACCCGTGCATCCGCATCATCTCGTGGAGTACATGCAGCGGCCCCTGAATCGGCCCGCCCACACACCAGCGCTTGATGCCGCCGCGCAGAATTTCGTAGTCGCGGCCGAGGCGGTGTGCAATCAGTTCGGGTTCTGACGCCGGTGAGAACACCGAAAAGAAATCCGGTTCACCGCTGAAGACGTCTTCGACGCCGGTGAAGCCGTGCGTGATCATCAGCGCGGCAGCCAGCCCGTTGTGCGCCGGCATGCCGCCCATGGCAAAGGCTTTTTCCGCGTGCTGCGAATCGCGGAACAGCGTGGTGACGCCGGCCGCCTGTTGCACGGCATAAGAGATTGCGTAACGCACGCTGCGCGCGTCGAGCTTGAGCATGCACGCTGCGGCAGCCGTTGCGCCAAACAACTGACCGTGCGCGCCGGCGTGGCGGCCGGTGGCGACGAACTCGGGTGCTTTGAGCGCAAGCATGCTGCGCGCGCATAAATCGTAACCGAGCACCATGGCGCGCAGAAAATGTTGCCCGGAAGCGCGCTGCATTTCGGCCAGCGCCAGTGCCGCCGGCACTACGCTGGTGCCCGGGTGCGTGCGCGTCGGCGGATGCGTATCGTCGGTTTCGTCGGCGTGGCCGCAGGTGCCGTTGGCGAGTGCTGCGTTGAGCACGGAAGTTACGAGGCGCGTGCCGATCACGCCGGCTTGTGGCGCGCCGCCAAGCGGTTTTACGTAATTGATGGCGCAGCGTCCGGGAAACAAACGCGACCCCGAGAGCATCGCTGCGATGGTATCAACCAGATGTATCTTTGCGCGCTCGGCAACGTGCGCAGGCAGGCGGCGCGTGTGCGCACCGGCGATATAGCGGGCGAGGCGCTGCATTAACGGCGAAACGGCGGCGGCTTTGCTCACGAGTTTTTCCTCAGGTCGGGGTGCAGCGCAGTTTACCGCAGGCGCCGGTGCCGTTCTGCGCCGTTGTGCAAGCGGGCCGCTTCCAATAACATCGCGTCTTTACCGAGATCGAGGAGCAGCAAAATGATGTTCACCTGCGGGTCGCCTTCGTGCGCGGCCACCAAACCGGCCAGCCGCAAGACCGTCAAAAAAGCCAACAAAAGCTTTGGCGTCGATCTGCATTGCCATATACATACGCCCGAGGCCGATCTGATCGCGCAGCAGTCGGACAAACCGGCCGCCGACTGGGCCGCCCAGTACAAGGACCCGCGCACCAAGGCGCACCAGCAGAAGTTGCGTGCCGAACTCGACCGCAAGCTGACCTCGGTTCAGCAGCGCATCGCCGACATGAACAAAATGCACATCGACGTGCAGGCGATTTCAACTTCACCGCTGCAGTATTACTACGGCCTCGACATCGATCTCGGCCGAAAGATCACGCGCACCGTCAACGAGCGCCTGGCCGAAATCACTGCGACCAACCCGGACCGCTTCGCACCGCTGGCGACATTGCCGATGCAGGAGCCGGAGCTGGCGGTGGCCGAGCTTGAATTCACGATGAAGAAGCTCGGCTTCTACGGCATCGAAATCGGCACCAACGTCAGAGGCCTTGAATTGTCCGATCCGATGTTCGAAAAGCTGTTCGCGAAATGCGAAGAACTCGGCGCGATGATTTTCCTGCACCCGGCCGGCTTCACCGACACTTCGCGCATCAGTAAGCATTTTCTTGCCAACATCATCGGTAATCCGCTCGATACCACACTGGCGTTGAACCATCTCGTGTTCGGCGGCGTGCTTGAACGCCATCCAAAACTCAAGTTTGTCGCTGCGCACGGCGGCGGTTACGCCGGCCACTATCCGGCGCGCATGGACCATGCCTACCGCGTGCGCCCCGAGTGCCACGACTTCATCACGAAGACGCCCAACCATTACATGAAGAAGATTTATTACGACACCATGGTGTTCAGTCACGCGCAGCTTGAGCATCTGGTCAATCTGTGGGGCGCCGAGCACGTTGTCATCGGCACCGATTACCCGTATGACATGGGTTATTACAAGCCGGTGGATTTCGTTAACGCATCGAAGAAACTCACGCGCAAGCAGAAGGACCAGATCATCGGTGGCAATGCCGCGAAGTTGCTGGGCTGGAAAGTGCCGAAGAAAGCGCGTTAATGCCGGTCACAACAACAGCGGTGGAGATGGCATGACTGCTCCGGTGCGCATGATTTCGGCGAGTGGCATTCTCGGTTATGGTTTCCCCGAGAGTTCGCTCGCCGCCGGTTTGAAGCGCGCGCCGCATATGGTCGGCGTTGATGGTGGTAGTTCCGATCCGGGGCCGCATTACCTGGGTTCGGGCAAGCCGTTCACCAGCCCGCTGGCAATCAAACGCGACATGGGCCTGTTGTTGCGTGGCGCTATCGCCAATGGCATACCGATGATAATAGGCACCAGCGGCGGCGCCGGCGGCGCGCCGCATCTGCAACTGTGCGCGGACATCGTGCGCGAACTCGCGCGTGAACACGGACTGCATTTCAAACTCGCGCTGATTCATTCCGATGTCGACAAAATCTGGTTGAAGAAAAAAATCAAAGCTGGGCGCGTCAAGCCGCTTGGCAGTGCTACTGCATTAAGCGATGCAGTGGTCGATCGCGCTGAACGTATCGTCGGCATGATGGGGCCGCAGCCCTACCTCAAGGCGCTAGCCGAAGGCGCGCAGGTGATCCTTGCCGGGCGCAGTACCGATCCTGCGCCGTGGGCGGCGCTGGCCATGCATCACGGCATAGCGCCGGCGCCGGCGTGGTTCGCCGGCAAGATGCTCGAATGCGCGTGCAATGCAGCGATACCGAAAAAACACGACTGCCTGATGGCGACGGTCGGAGACGACTATGTTGAAGTCGAGCCAATCAATCCGGAACTCGCCTGCACACCATTGAGTGTGGCGGGGCAGGCGCTGCACGAAAACGCCAGCCCGATTTTTCATCGCGAGCCCGGTGGCATACTCAATACGAGCGCGTGCAAAATCGAAGCGGTGTCGCCGCGCACGGTGCGTGTATCCGGCATGACCTGGCAGCCGCAGCCGTACACGATCAAACTCGAAGCGGCAGAAAAAACCGGTTACAGCGCGATCACCTTTGCCGGCACGCGCGATCCTGGCCTGATCGGCCAGATCGACAGCTTTGCCGACAGCGTGCGCGCGGCGGTGGCGATCAAGGTCTCCGCGCTGAACGTGTCGCCGGAGGAGTATCAACTGGTGCTGCGTCTCTACGGGAAAAACGGCGTGATGGGTGCGGCCGAACCGCTGCAGGATGTTGCTGCACATGAAATCGGCATCCTTGCTGAAGTGGTGGCTAAAACGCAGGACATCGCCAATGCGGTTGTCGGGCTCACGCGCGTGACTCTGCTGCATTCGGATTTTCCCGGACGGCTGTGCAAGGAAGGCAATATGGCCTTCCCGTTTTCACCGTCGGATATCGAGCGCGGCGCGATTTACCAGTTTTCGATGCGCCACGTCGTCGAGCCCGACGATCCACTCGAAATGTTTCCGATCGGGTATCAGGATATTTGAGATGGCAAGACTTGGTGATATTGCTAAAGCCTGCAAAAGCAAGAACGCGGGGCCGTTTGAACTCACACTCGACATCATGTTCGAGGATGCCGCGACCTTCGAAAAAGTGCGCGCCACCGGCGTCATCACGGCGGCACTGGTCGCAAAACTCTACAAGGTGCCCGAATCGTCGGTGGTATTTACCGAATATCCGCCGGCTTTTGCCTGGAAAGCCACTATCGAGCGGCGTATCGCCTCGGGTGCGGTTGGCGACACCGATGTCTACGGCGCGCAGCAGCATGCCCCCCTGCTTGATGTTGAAATCCCGATTTAGATTTTGTGGCGCAGGCGCCTCGCCTGTGCCACAGTACTGACGAGTGCTTTAGGTTATGAAATTTCAGCCCCGGGGTTCTTGACGTTGTTATTGCAACGGGTTAGCGTTTGCCTTCCTGCAAAAGAGTGCCCAGCCATAAAACCATTTCCGCTATTAACGATCGCCCTGTTGCTGACGCCGGCATTCACCGCACAGGCGCAGAATTACCCGTCGCGTCCGGTACGCATGATCGTCACGGTGCCGCCGGGCGGCGCCGCTGATCTGGTAGCGCGCGTGATGGCGCAGAAGCTCGGCGATTCGATGGGCCAGACCTTTGTGGTTGATAACCGCGGCGGCGGCGGCGGGCAGATTGCAGCCGAAACCGTTGCCAAGGCCTCGCCCGACGGATACACCGTGCTGCTCGGTTCGATCACCACACACGGCATCGGCCCGCATATGTATTCGAAGCTGCCGTACGATCCGGTCAAGGATTTCGCTCCCATTGCGCTCTACGCGACGATGCCGATGCTGATGGTCGCCAACGCGCAACTGCCGGTGAAGAACGTGCCCGAATTGATTGCGCTGGCGAAAGCAAAACCGAATTCAATCAGCTTCGCGTCGTCGGGTTCGGGGGGCGCACCGCATCTGGTCGGTGAATTGTTCAAAAGCGTTACCGGCGCGCCGATACAGCACGTGCCGTACAAAGGCAGCGCGCCGGGTGCAGCCGATGTCGCCGGCGGCCAGGTGCAGTTGATGTTTGATGCGCTGGCGCCGCATTTGCCGCATTTGAAATCGGGGCGCACCAAAGTGCTTGCGGCAATCAGTCCGGCGCGCCTGCCGATTGCGCCCGATGCACCGACCATGACCGAACTCGGTTATCCGAAAATTGCGGCGTCGATCTGGTACGGATTGATGGCGCCGGCGGCGACACCGCGCGCCATCATCATGAAGCTCAATGCGGCATCGAATCGCGCACTCGCGCTGGCGGACGTGAAAGAGCGTCTTGCTGCCGGCGGTATTGATGCGGCCGGCGGTTCGCCCGAGGATTTTACGAAATTCATTCGCGACGAAATGGCGAAGTGGGGGCCCGTAGTCAAAGCGTCGGGCGCGAGGGCGGACTGATGCGGCCGCCGGCGTTCTAAAAATATATCCGCCGGCGATTTCGCCGGAAGGATAAAGCGAAAATCTTTACCAAGGGAGGGCAACATGAAGGCGAAACATTTTGCATTGAGCCTGTTCGCGCTGGCATTGGCGGCAGCTGCTTCCGGCGCGACCGCGCAGAACGTCAAAATCACGCCGCTCGGCACGCATCCGGGCGAATTGTGCAACCGCGATCGCGCAATGATTTTCGAAGACCCGACCGGCGTACGCATACTCTACGACGCCGGCCAGTCGGTGATGGGCGGCAATGACCCGCGCCTCGGCACCGTGCACGTTGTGCTGCTCTCCCACGCGCATACCGACCACATCGGCGATCGCAAGATTGCCGGACTGAACCCCGGTACCTGCGATAGTCCGGAGACGATTTCCGCGCTGCCCAATTCGACCACTGCGGAAATCGCAGCGGCGAAGAACTCTTCGCTGATCATGATTCGCAACATGGCGTTTTTTCTCGCCAAAAAAATCGAGAACATCCGCAGCAAACCGACCGCCACCTGTGCCGAGCCCGGTGGCAGCATCGCCGCAGTACAGGCCGCGCCCTGTATCGCGCCGGTGGAACTCGGCGGCACCAAGTTCGTCAAGGCGGCGGGCGCTGCGGCCAGCGTCGAAATCATTACGGTGCACGCCGCGCACGACAGCACGCTGACGCGCGATCTCCTGACTGACGCGCAGAAAAAATCGCTGGAGGCGGACAATATCAGCGTCAACCTCGGCGCGCCGAGCGGTTATGTCATCAAGTTTACAAACGGCCTGCGCGTCTATCTTTCGGGCGACACCGGTTTGCATACGGAAATGCGCACCGTCGTGCACGATTTTTACCGCGTCAATCTCGCCGTGATCAACATGGGGCAGAACGCGATACTGCCGGATGCGGCGGCATATGCAATCAACGAACTGGTGCGGCCGGCAGCCGTAATCGTATCGCACCCGAACGAGGGCGTGACCACAGGCGGCATCATCCGTCCGAATTCGCGCACCAAACTCTTCGTCGATCAGGTCAAGGGCCGTCCGGTCTATCTTGGCATCAGCGACAGGACGCTGGAGTTCGACGGCAGCGGCACTTGCATGGCCGGCGGTTGTTACTAAGAAAATAAAAAAACGGTGACCCGCCGGCGCAGCCGTGCCAGCGGGATAGCACGTAGTTAAATCTCGGAGGAGCTTGCCATGAAAGCAATAAAATTTGCATTGGGTGTGCTGTCGCTGTCTGTGGTTTGCGCGTCGGTGTGGGCGCAGAACGTCAAGATCACGCCGCTCGGTTCGCACCCGGGCGAGTTATGTGACCGCGATCGTGCAACCATTTTCGAAGACCCGACCGGCGTGCGCATACTCTATGACGCCGGACAGACGGTGATGGGCGGCAACGACCCGCGCCTCGGTACCGTGCACGCGGTGCTGTTGAGTCATGCGCACGGCGACCACATGGGGGACCGCAAGATCGCGGCGCTGAACATGGGCGCCTGCGACAAGCCGGAGACGATTTCGGCGGCACCCCATTCGACCACAGCGGAAATTGCTGCGGCAAAAAATTCCGCGCTTGTGATGATCGCCAGCACCTCGGCCTTCCTCGCGAAAAAGGTCGAAAATATCCGCGGCAAGCCGACCGGCGCCTGCGCGATGGACGGCATCACCATCGCAGCAGTGCAGGCGGCGCCCTGTGTCGCCTCGCTGCATATGGGCGGCACGCGCATCATCAAGGCCGCTGGCGCCGAACGCGGCGTCGAGATCACTTCGGTGTTCGCGTCGCACGACAGCCGTGTTTCGCGCGATCTCCTGACCGAGGCGCAGCAGAAAAGCGTCGCGCCGGACAACCTCAACGTCAGCCTCGATCCGCCGACCGGCTATGTGGTGAAGTTCACCAACGGCCTGCGCGTTTACATGTCCGGCGACACCGGTGTGCACAGCGAAATGCAGACAATCATCCGCGGCCTGCACAAGCCCAACCTCGTTCTGATGAACCTGGGCCTCGCGGCAACGCTGCCCGAGGCGGCGGCATTTGCAATCAACGAACTGGTGCGGCCCAATGCGGTGATCGTGTCGCACGTGAACGAAGCGGCGACATCCGGCGGCGTGCTGCGGCCGAATACTTACACGAAGGCGTTTATCGATCAGGTCAAGGGTCGCCCGGTCTTTCTGGCGATCAGCGGCCGCATACTTGAGTTCGACGGCAGCGCCACCTGCATGGCCGGCGGCTGCTAAAAAAGGAGATGAAAATGACGATTAAAAAAATTGCTGCTGCGCTCGGCGCGGCTTTGTTGTGTGTTGCAGTTGCGCAGGCGCAGCAGAAAACGCCCGAAGTGCGGCGCGTCGTGACCGCACTCGATGCCAATGGCCGCGCCGTTGCGCTGTTCGACGGCCCGGTTCAGTTAAAGTCATTGCGTTCGCCCAATCCGGCCGGCGAGATGTGGGTGTCCGACCAGTATCCGCCGGCTTATTCGTGGAAAGACGATCGCGCGCAGATCAAGGTCGGCCTCATTCCGCCGGCGAACGGCACTATTTTCCGCATCGTTGATTTTCCGCCAATGAAACCGGAAGTCGAGAAGATGGACATCAACACTATGATGAAAGTGGTCGGTGATCACGCGCCGGCGAAAGGCGTGCCGGTGCGCCACCCGATGATGCACCGCACGCGCAGCCTCGACTACGCGATCATCATGTCCGGCGAAATTTACATGCTGCTCGACGATGGCGAGGTTTTGATGAAAGCCGGCGACGTGGTGGTACAGCAGGCGACCAACCACGCCTGGGTCAACCGCAGCAAGGAAGTCTGCCGTATTGCTTTCATACTGATGGACGGCAAGGAGCCCTGAGCCGCGACCGATGCCGGCTGTTCCTGCATCGCACATTTTCCGTGCGACTTGACGCGTGCGGTGCGGAGGCAGAAGCTGCGGGAAGAATAAAAGGCCGCGCCACCGCAGCGGCCTGTTCGTTGCAAATCACCGGGGAGGTAATGTCATGCGTCAGATGATTCGATGGAGTTACGCTGTTGTGCTGTCCGCGTTTGTTGCGCTGCCGCTGCTGGCGGGCGCGGCAGAAGACCCGCCCAATCCGTTCAAGGAAGACGGTTGGGCAAAACTGCCCGACGGCCGCAAATGGGGCAGCACCGGCGCCGTCGATGTCGACCGCAATGGCAACGTCTGGGTGTTCGAGCGCTGCGGCGGCGGCACTTGCGCCGGCAACAACGTTCCGGCGATCGTACAGCTGGACGCATCCGGAAAATTTCTCAAAACCTTCGGTGCCGGAATGTTCGTCGTGCCGCATGGCCTCGGACTCGATCGCGACGGCAACGTCTGGGTGACCGACGCGCAGGGCAAGGACGGCAAGGGCCACACTGTCGTCAAGTTCAGCCCCGACGGCAAAGTTTTGATGACCCTGGGCAAACCGGGTGTGGCCGGCGCGACCGATGACACCTTCAATCAACCGTCGGATGTGGCAGTCGCACCCAATGGCGACATTTTCGTTGCTGACGGCCACGGCGGCGATTCCAACGCGCGCATCGTCAAGTTTTCGAAGGACGGAAAGTTCATCAAGACCTGGGGCAAGAAAGGCACTGGTCCGGGCGAATTCGACGTGCCGCACGGGCTTGCTTTCGATTCGCAGGGACGTCTGTTTGTTGCGGACCGCAGCAACAACCGCATCCAGATTTTCGATCAGGACGGCAAATATCTCGAAGAGTGGAAGCAGTTCGGGCGGCCGAGCGGGATTTTCATCGATGCCAACGACGTACTCTACGTTGCCGATCACGCCTCGACGGCGAAGCTCAATCCGGGCGTCAAGCGCGGCATCCGAATCGGCAGCGTAAAGGACGGCGTGGTCAAGGAGTTCATTCCCGGCCTCGGCACCGATCCCGACAGCTATAGCGTCGGCGAGGGTGTCGCAGCAGACGCAGCCGGTAATGTTTATATGGCGGAAACCGGCGGTATGAACGTGCGCAAATACGTGCGCAGAAAATAAGCCCGCGCCACAGGCAGGCAAAAAACGGGGAACCCGCAGTTCCCCGTTTTTTTGCTTACTTGAGCAGGACGCTCTGTTCGTCCTGCAATACCTTCATGACCTTCGGCCGCTTCAGCATGCGGTCCTTGAACGCCGTGTAGTGGGCGAGTGTGCTCATCGGCAGATCGGCGCGCAGGCCCCAGCCGTAGAAGACCAGGCAGTAGCCGTCGGCAACCGTAAACTGGTCGCCCATGACCCATTGCTTACCCGCCAGCATGCCGTCGATTTCTTCGAGGTTGGTCCAGAAGGTTTTTTTGCCCATATCTTTGACGGAGGCAACCGCCGCGTCGCCTTCGGCGAAGCGCTCGGCACGCATATAACGCTGGTAGGACGGATGCACGATATTTGAGAACCACGCCATCGTCGCGATGCAGTTGGCTTCATCGACGGGGTCGGCAGGCAGCAGTTTCGTTTCGGGAAAGCGGCGTGCGAGGTACGTCAGAATGCCGGTGTTCTCGGTGATGATGCGGCCGTCAACGGCGAGCGCAGGCACTTTGCCGCGCGGATTCACCTTCATGTAATCGGCGGTTTTCTGTTCGCCCTTGGATAGCAAGACCGGATGTTCGGTATAGGCGGTGCCGCATTCTTCGATGCCGATGTGCGATGCCATCGAGCAGGCGCCCGGGCTGAAATAAAGCGTAAGCATGAAAACTCCCTCAGGTTGATCGGTTGTTACTGGTAATAGCGGCCGCCGTTGGCGAGATAACACTGGCCGGTGATGAAGCCGGCATTGTCGCTCGCCAGATAAACCATCAGTGAAACGATTTCTCCGGCTTTGCCCATGCGCGTCTGGCCGGGACGCAGCGGCTTGTTTTTTTCGCCCGGATCGAGATCAAGGCGCTCGACGCCGCCCGGTCCGATACAGTTGGCGGTGATGTTGTACGGTGCGAATTCGCGCGCCAGCCCGCGCGTCAGGCCGACGATGCCGAGCTTCACCATCGACTTGGCGGGCGGGCCGCCGACGTAGGGCGTGACGCCGGCAATATTGATGATGCGGCCGTACTTTTTCTCCATCATCAGCGGAATCACCTGCTGGCAGATGTGGAAGGGGCCGGTCAGATTGACCGCGATATTCTTGTGCCAGTCGTCGAGCGTCTGCTCGAGGAATTTGACTTCATGACGGTCGCCGGCGAGATTGATTGCGATGTCGACGCCACCGAAGGCTTTTTTCGTTGCCGCGATGAAATTTTTTACTGCCGCGCCGTCGGTGACATCACATTTTTCGGCGACGACTTTGACGCCCAGCGCGCGCGCCTGTTCGGCCACCGCGTTCAACGCATCCATGCGCGAGCTCGTGCAGATGGCGAGATTGGCGCCTTCGCCTGCGAAGGCAAGCGTGGCGATGCGCCCCATGTTGCGGCTCGCGCCGGTGATCAGTACGGTTTTGCCTTTGAGTCCGGTATCCAAGACTTCCCCCTTTGATACGCGGGGATTCTATCACTTGCTACAATCAGGCCCTGAACGCAGCAGGCCGGCGCAAGCGGCCGATTGGAGAAAACAATGACCGCTTCCATCATGCTCTACAACCCGACCGCGGTGCGCGCGGCGGGTACTGAAACAATGCAGAAAACGCTGGCCGGCCTGCAGGGCAAGGTCGTCGGCTTTATCGATAACGCAAAACCGAATTTCGATCATCTGGTCGATGACCTCGCCGAGCTGTTGACCAGCCGCTATGGCGTGGCGCGCGTGATCAAGCGCAAGAAGCGCGCCGCTTCGGTGCCGGCCGACGAGGCTGTTTACAAGGAACTGGCGGAACAATGCGACCTGGTGATCACCGGGTCCGGTGATTGAGGGTCATGCTCGTCGTGGAGTGTCCACGACAGTGTGCAAATCGCCAAACGCGGCCGTGCTGCAGTGGCCATCTGTTCAAGCGCTTTTCTGACGCTGGGGCGTGCGCAGGCGCGCGCGCTCGGCCATGCCGAACTGCCGATCGCAGTGATCGCACACCCGTTCGGCGTGCGCACGCGCGACGAGGTGCGTAGTCTGGCCGACTCTTGCGTAGGTGATGTGGTGAAACTCGCGACCGGGCAGCAAGTGAAATGAGCGATCCCATTGCGGCGGCGCTGTTCGAAGCGCCCGACGACCTCGACGCCGTCAACAAACTTTATCGCGAGCGCAACTGGAGCGACGGCCTGCCTATCGTGCCGCCGACCGAGGAGCGCGTGTCGCGCATGCTCGCCGGCACTGCGCGCAAACGCGATGAAGTCATCGCCGCACTCGCGCCGGGTTTCGCCGCGGCGACGGTTGAGAACATCGCCATCAACTCAGTGATGGCGGGTTGCGAGCCGGCTTATCTGCCGGTGTTGATCGCCGCCGTCGAAGCCGTGGCCGATCCCGCGTTCAATCTGCAGGCGATACAGGCGACCACCAACCCGGTAGCGATCTGGATCATCATCAACGGGCCGCTTGCGCGGGAACTCGAAGTCAATGCTACGTTTAATTGCATAGGCGAGGGCGTGTGGGCGAATGCAACCATAGGCCGCGCGCTGCGTTTGATTCTGCGCAACGTCGGCGGCGCGCTGCCCGGTGAAATGGATCGCGCCACACAGGGCCAGCCCGGAAAATACACGTTCTGCTGCGCCGAGAACGAAGCCGACAGTCCGTGGGAGGCGCTGCACGTTGAGCGCGGTTTCGCGAAAACGGCGAGCACGGTCACCGTGGTCGGTGCCGAAGGTACCATGAACATGAATTCACATAGCAAAGACGCTGCTGAACTCGTGCACGTGTTTGCGCAAACCATGATCCATCCGCCGAGCAATGAATACACGCACGGCGGCGAACCGTGGCTGATGATAGGGCCGGAACACGCCGAGATTCTGCAACGCGGCGGTGTGAACAAGGCCGAATTGAAACGCCGTTTGTGGGAAGCGTCGAAAATGCCGGCGGGCCTGATGTCGGTGAAAGACCGTCAGCGTGTGATCGATTCGCGCACCGCCGAACTCGGCCCCATCGGTCTCGACACGCTGCTGCCGATTTCAACCAGGCCCGAAGAAATTTGCATCATGGTCGCCGGCGGGCCGGGCACGCATTCGGTTTATGTGCCTTGCTTCGGGAATTCGTTTGCGGCTACGCGGGAGATCAAGAGTTAGTTGTAGGGGGAACTTGTTGCCCACACGCTCTTGTGGCGCAGGCGCCTCGCCTGCGCGAAGCACCGCGCTTGACTAACGGGCATTTCGATAGCGGTGCTTCAAGTTCGCCGGGAGCAGCCCGGCCAATAGGAGGCGCAGCGCGTCATTGATCAAAACGCCGCATGCCTCCCGTGCGATCCCTGCGACGTTGCCACGTTTGCAATGCGACGTTCATTGCCCACACGATTGCAGCGAGGATTACCGCCGCCAGTACCCAGCGCAACAAAGCGGCAAACGCAGCTGCATCCATCGCCGGCCACGGAAACTGCATCAGCGCATCGGCGCGTTCGAGCATCCAGTGCCAACCGGTGTGCGCGACCAGCACTGAGAGAACGATGATGCCGATGCGTTCGGCGACGACGTAACGGAACAAGAAGCCGAGTGCGGGCACCAGCACTAGCAAAACCGCAAGCTGGCCGAGTTCGACGCCGAGGTTGAAGCTCAAGAGAGATGTCAGCAGATGCGAGCCGGCGAACTGCAGGGTGTCGCGCAGCGCGAACGAGAAACCGAAGCCGTGGATGAGGCCGAAGCCGAAGGCGATCATCCAGCGTCGTGTGACGTTGCTGCCGATGATGTTTTCGATTGCCATGTAAACAATCGATACGGCAATCAGCGTTTCGACCAGCGGCGGAAACCATAGCGCATCGGGGGCAAAACCGAAGGCGGAGGCGATCAGCGTGATCGAATGGGCAATGGTGAATGCCGTGACAATCAACACCAGCGGTGCAATGCGCCGGAACGGAATCACCAGACACAATATGAACAGCAGGTGATCGGTGCCGTCAAGAATGTGCTTGAAACCGTCGACGACGAAACGCGCCGCCGCCTGATACCAGCGCGGATCGAGCCGCACAAGCCCCGGGTTGCCGTGAATTTCGTAGGCGCGCACTTCGTTGTCCGGCGGCAGATAACGCAGCGAAGTGACGACGCGCTGGCCGAGCCGCGCCAGCGCCGGATTAATGGAGAATTCCGCGCGGTCCGATTGAATCGGATATTCGAACAGCACATCGAGCAGGCCCTGGCTCCAGATGAAATCCATTGCCGGCGGCAGCGGCGCGCCGGTAACGTGCGCGAAGGCGTCTTCAAACGTGGTGAACGAGCGGTCCGACGGCAGCGAGGCGCGCACTTCGATTAATTTCGGCGGGCCGATGCGTTTATCCGCTTCGTGGATTTCGATATTGTCGGCAAACCACAACATGGCGGCAGCGCGCAGCGCCGGCTCCGCGCGCGCGAGATCAAGCACGCCGAGTCCGCGGCGCGGGAAGTCGACATCCTGCATCGCCTGCATCGGTACGCGCAGCAGCAGTTGCAGGCGTTCGCCGGCGGGCTTGACGAACATCTGCACTTTGACGTCGGCCGGGATGTCGTGCGCCGGCGCGGTGAGTGCGAGCAGTGCCGACGCCGCGAGCAGCGCAGCAATAGCGTATCTGATTGTGTTGGCTGTTATTTTCACGCGCCTAGGGTAGCGTTATCGCGCATTCCATGACAAGCGAAAATGACTGCGCGTATACTGAACCCGTTACGCATAATGCCCGACAAGACCGGATACACCGGCGGCAATTCAGGCGCATCCATTTTCACCGGCAAGGGGGAGATCATGAAATTTAAACAGCGCAATGTTGTTGCCGGCGCGGCATTTGCCGCCGTTATACTCGCGCTAGGCATTGGTCAGGCGGTCCTGCAGAACAAGGCCGATGCGCAGACGCGCACAGTGCAGGCGCCGATGTTCGAAGTCGATCCCCTGTGGCCGAAACCGCTGCCCAACCACTGGCTGCTTGGCTGGACCATCGGTATCTGGGTTGATGAGCAGGACCATGTGTGGGTGATCCACCGTGGCGCCGGTGGCCTGCACAACAACGAACGCGGTGCCGAATTGAATCCACCGATTGCCGAGTGCTGCCGCACCGCGCCGCCGGTGATGGAATTCGACGCCGAAGGCAACCTCCTGCGGCATTGGGGCGGGCCGCCGAAGGACAAGGAATATGAATGGCCGGACGGCGGACACGGCGTGCACGTCGATTACAAGGGCAATGTGTGGCTCGGCGGCAATGGCGAGAAGGATTCGCATATCCTCAAATTCACCAAGGACGGCAAGTTCCTGATGCAGGTCGGCCGCTACAACAGCAATGCCGGCAGCAACAGCCTCGAACACTTCGGCCGCGTTGCCAAGATCTGGGTCGATCCGAAAACCAACGAAGCGTACGTGGCCGACGGCTACAAGAACAAGCGCGTCGCGGTACTTGATGCCGACACCGGCAAGATGAAACGCTACTGGGGCGCCTACGGCAACAAGCCCGACGACACGCCGCTGCCGAATTACGATCCGAAAGCGCCGCCGGCGCAGCAGTACCGCAACCCGGTGCATTGCGTCGAGCGCACGAACGATGGTTTCGTTTACGTCTGCGACCGTCAGGGCGACCGCGTGCAGGTGTTCACGCCCGATGGCAAATTCGTCAAGGAACAGTTTTACGCCAAAGACACGCTGGCCTCGGGCTCGGCCTGGGATATTACGTTCTCCAAAGACCCGCAGCAGCGCTTCATGTTCCTCGCTGACGGCCAGAACGAAAAAGTACGCATCATCCTGCGCGAAACGCTCGAAGAGATTTCCAACTTCGGCGACGGCGGGCGCCAGCCCGGCCAGTTCTACGGTGTGCACAGCATCGCCACCGACTCGAAAGGCAATCTGTATACGACCGAGACCTACGAAGGCAAACGTATCCAGAAGTTTGTCTACAAGGGTATCGGCGCCGTGCGCGCCGGCCCGCAGGGCGTGTTGTGGCCGAAGAAGTAATGTCGCCTGCAGTATTGCAGGATTAGGGAGTACACAATGATCAGAATGTATTTGACCGCCATTGCGTTGGCAGTGGCGGCGCCGGCGGCGTTCGCGCAGGCCAACGCGAAACCGGTTGCGCGCAACAGCGCCGAACTCAGCGGTGTCGTCCGTAGCGCGCACGGCGCTGAAGCCGGCGTCTGGGTGATCGCCGAGACCACCGATCTGCCGACCAAGTTCGCGAAGATCGTCGTCACCGACGATCAAGGCCGTTATCTGATACCCGAGCTGCCGAAAGCAAATTACAAAGTGTGGGTGCGCGGCTACGGACTCGTCGATTCGCCGAAAGTGAAAGCAGCGCCCGGTCGTGCGCTTAATCTGAAAGCGGTGCTTGCACCGAACGCGTCAGCTGCTGCGCAATATTATCCGGCCATTCATTGGTACTCGATGCTCAAGGTGCCGGAGAAAAGCGAGTTTCCGGGCAAGGGCGCACCTAACGGCCTGCCCGAGAAACTGACCAGTCAGGCGCAATGGCTCGACATGGTCAAGACCAATGGCTGTTACGCCTGCCATCAGATAGGCAACAAGGCGACGCGCACCATACCGAAAGAACTCGGCAAATTTGAAAATTCCACGCAGGCATGGACGCGGCGCGTGATGTCCGGCCAGGCGCTGACGCAGATGATGGACCGGCTCGGAAAAATAGATGCGCAGCGCGCGCTCAATCTGTTCGCCGACTGGACCGATCGCATCGCCGCCGGCGAATTGCCGAAAAGCCGGCCGGAGCGGCCGCAGGGCATCGAGCGCAATATCGTCATCACCCTGTGGGACTGGGGCCGGCCCGAAGCTTATCTGCACGATGAAATTTCCACCGACAAGCGCAATCCGATGTTGAATGCGAACGGTCTGCTCTACGGCTCGCCCGAGGACAGTACCGATTACGTGCCGATACTCGACCCGGTGCGACATATCGCCAGCGAAGTAAAACATCCGGTGCGCGATCCGAACACGCCGTCGTCGGCAGCCGATCCGATGCTGCCCTCGCCGTACTGGGGGCCGAAGCCGCACTGGGACAGCCAAACCGTCAATCACAATCCGATGTTCGATGAACGCGGCCGCATCTGGTTCGCGGCGCGCGTACGCCACCCGGACAATCCGGCGTTCTGTAAAAAGGGTTCACAGCATCCTTCGGCGCAACTGTTTCCGATGGAACGCTCCGGGCGCCACGTCTCGATGTACGATCCGCGCAGCAGCCGCTGGACGCTGATCAGCACCTGTTTTCCGTCGCACCATCTGCAGTTCGCCGAAGACGCCAACCAGACGCTATGGTTGTCGAGCGGTGGCGGTGGTAACGAAGTCATCGGCTGGGTCAATCGCAAATTGTTTGAAGAGACCGGTGATGAAGAGAAGGCGCAGGGCTGGACCGCGTTCGTGCTCGATACCAACGGCAATGGCCGCCGTGATGAATACACCGAGCCCAACCAGCCCGCTGATCCGGTGAAGGATCAGCGCATTGCCGTCAACATTTACGGTATCGCAGTGAACCAGGCTGACGGTTCGGTGTGGGGCTCGGTGATCAACTATCCGGGTGCCATCGTGCGCGTTGCGCCGGGGGCGAACCCGCCGGCGACGGCGCTTGCGGAAATTTACCGCATGCCTTTCCCCGGCTATTCGCCGCGCGGCATGGACATCGATCGCGACGGTGTGGTGTGGGCGCCCCTGGCGAGCGGTCATTTCGCCAGCTTCGACCGCCGCAAATGCAAAGGCCCGCTCAACGGCCCTGCGGCAACCGGCCAGCATTGCGCTGAAGGCTGGACGCTTTATCCGTTTCCGGGGCCGCAACTCACCAATGTCACCGAATCGGGCAGCGCCGAGGCGAGTTATTACTCGTGGGTCGATCAATTCGATACGGTCGGTTTGGGGCGCAACGTGCCGTTCGCTACCGGCAATGCCAATGAGTCGCTGATGGCGCTGATCGACGGCCGCTTTGTGCAGTTTCGCGTGCCGTACCCGCTGGGCTTTTACGCCAAGGGCATGGATGGGCGCATCGACGACGCGAACGCCGGCTGGAAAGGCCGCGGTCTGTGGACCACCTACGGTTCGCGCGCACCGTTTCATATGGAGGGCGGCAAAGGCACGCTGCCGAAGGTTGTAAAATTCCAGCTGCGGCCGGATCCGCTGGCGCGCTGAACTCTTGCAGAGAGCACCTATGACACAAATCGAATTTTACGATCCGTCGGGCGCGTTGGAAGTTACGCAGCAGCACGCCGCGCGGCTCGACACGCTTGCCGGCAAACGCATTGGGTTCGTCAGTAACGAACAATGGCAGGCTTTCCGCACGCTGCCTTTGCTGAAAAAAATGTTCGAGACCGATTTCCCCGGCATCGAAATGCTGCCGATCGATGCCTTCCCGCAGGGCAACGGCCTGATCGGCGAAGAGGACACCGCCAATAAAGTCAAAGCCAGCGGGGTCGATGCCGTCATCATCGGCAACGCGGCCTGAGGGTCCTGCGCCACTGCGTGCGGCCGTGCAGCCGCCAGACTTGAAATACTCGGTATCCCGACAGTAACGCTGACGCGGACGGATTTCGTCGGTGTCATGAAAAACGCGATCAGCGGTTTGGGTCTCGCGCCCGAATCGTCGATGATCACATTTCCGATCGATATGTTTCTGCCCGGCAGCGACATCAGCGCGATCGAAACCCGCAAACGCGAGTTCTACAACGGCCTCACCAAATGGCAGCCAGAGCATCGGCAGGCGGCGGGCGGCGTCGCGCCGTTGATATCGGTTGAAGGTGCAGATTACGAAGCAGCGCTAGATCGTGCCAACGATCTGATGATCACCAATCTGTGGGGCGATGGTTTGCCGCTGCGCCCCGCGACGCCGGCGCGTGTTGATCGCACATTGCGCGGCACTGCATTGCCGCGCACGCATGTGATCGGAAAGTTTCCGCCGCGCGGCGGCGTCACCACGGTTGAAACCTGCGCGATTGCGCTGGCGATGGCAGGCGGTCGTCCCGAATATCTGCCGGTGCTGATTGCTGCGGTCGAAGCCTTCCTGCATCCGGAAACCAATGCCGAGCAATTGCAGGCGGCTTCCGGCGGTGCTTATCCGGTGGTGATCGTCAACGGCCCGATTGCGAAACAGATTCGTTTGAATTCCGGTTTCGGTTGTCTCGGCCCCGACCCGCAGCGGCCGGCAGGCGCGAGCATCGGCCGCGCGCTGCGCTTGCTGCAACAGAATGTCGGCGGTGCTTTGCCCGGCATTGGCGCGATGGCCAACTACGGCAGCATGCGTTACACCAACATCGTGTTCGCCGAAGACGAAGACAATCTGCCGGCCGACTGGCCGACGCATGGCAGCGAACGCCACGGTTTCGCGCGCGGTGCGAATTCGATTTCGCTGGCGTTTTCGAACAGCGCTACCAACATTCGCCGTCGCGGCGCCAAAAAAGAAACGCCGGAGGAAGACACGATTCAAGGCATGCACCGCATGGCGGACTTCATGCGCACGCCGAATCTCACCAACCTGCTCGGTTACCAGCAGGGCACGCCGGGCATACTGTTGATCCCGGGCGTGGTGGCGCAGACGATGGCGCGGCTGGGCTGGACCAAACCGAAGATGCGCGAATTTTTCTTCGAGCATTCGCGTATTCCGATTAAGGATCTGGTGCGCGCCGGCGGCCCGGCGTGGATCGAGCAGGATCCCGATCCGAAAACACAGGCAAGCCTCAAGCTTGACCCGTGGCCGCTCACCGCGAAGGCAGAGAACTTCATCATCATCGTCGCCGGCGGCGGGCACCCGACCAACAGCCACTGGCTCCAGGGCTACAGCCCGCGCGTGATCGGTCAGGAGATACGTTTGCCCGAGACCTTCGATCAGTTGTTGATCGAAGCAGATCGCGATCTCGGCTGCGGTTCCGAAGCTTGCATGATTTGATCTTGTAGCCCGGAAGGAGCGCCGGGCAATCGATTGCTCTAACCTTTCTGCGGCGACCAGCCATAGGCCTTGGCGCAGGCACCACCCATTAGCATCGCGCGTTCACTCTCGCTAAGGCGATCGGTCAGGCGGAAGGGTTCGATGGCCTGTTCGAAGTTGACGACTGCGAAGGCGCGCGTCCAGTCGGTGCCCCAAAGGCAGCGCTCGAATCCCCAGGCGTCGAACACGCGGGCAAGCGGATCCCAGATGTCCGGAAAAGGATACGGCTTCTGCGAAAGCGTGCAGGCGCCGCTGACCTTGATCACTGCGTTGGGACGCCTGGCGAGTTCCAGTATCTTCGGCAGTTCGGCCCACGGCTGCGGCGGGGCGGGCGGTGTGCGCGGCTGCATGAGGCCGAGATGGTCGATGATGAATCGCGTATCCGGGTGGCGATCGATCAGGGCGGTGCCCGCGTCCACGTTGCCCCAGAACAGGATGTTGACCGGGAAGTCGTGCTTAACGGCTGCGCGCAGGGTCCGGTCGAGGCCCGCGCCGCTCGGGTTGCGTTCGGGCTCATTCGTCACGATGACGCGAATGCCGACCGTGCCCGCAGTGTTCTTCCAGTCTGCGACGACATCGGCTACCGCCGGATCATCCGGGTTGACCGGCTTGACCAGCGCAAACCGGCCGGGATGGGCGCGCTGCACTTCGACCGCATAGCTGGCGTCGTACTGGTACATGGAAAAGGAGGAAATGAAGATCGCGCCGTCGACGCCGACCTCGTCCATTGCCGCCACCATCTCGTTACCCGTGACGTGGGCGGGCCAATTCGGCACATTGTGCCAGGGCCGTTCGGGCGTGTTTGCTTCATAGACGTGGACTTGTGAATCGATAATCGCCATCGGAAAAATTCCTCTGCGTTGGATAATCGTTTTTATTCGATGACGGTACCGGTAGCCTTGATAACCTTGCCCCAGCGCGCAATTTCACTTTTGATGAAAGCGCCGAATTGTTCCGGCGTGCCGGCGCTCGGATCAGCGCCTTCGCCGGCCAGACGTTCGGCGGTATCCGGATTGGCAATCGCCTTGACGATTTCGGCATTCAGCCGCGTGATGATTTCTTTCGGCGTCGCAACCGGGGCGAGTATGCCGAACCATGACACCGCTTCGTAGCCGGGCAGCGTCTCCGCGATCGTCGGCAGTTGCGGCATCGACGGCAGGCGTTGCGCGGTCGACACCGCCAGCGGTCGCACGCGCTTGGCCTTGATGAACGGCAACACTGTCGGAATGCCGGTGATGGTCATCGTCAACTGGCCGCCGGCGAGATCGACCGTCATCGGCGCGGCACCTTTGTACGGAATATGCACGATGTCGAGTTTGGCGATCAGCTTGAAATATTCGCAGGCGAGATACGGCGTGCCGCCGGCGCCGCTTGAACCGTAATTGAGTTGCCCCGGCCGCGCCCGCGCCAGCGCGACCAGGTCGCGCGTCGATTTCACCGGCAGTGCCGGATGCACCACCAGCAGATTAGGCACATTGGCGACCAGCGATACCGGCGCGAAATCACGCAGCGGTTCGTACGGCAATTTTTTGTAGAGCGCCGGATTGACCGCCATCGTGCCGATATGGCCCATCACCAGCGTATAGCCGTCAGGCGCGGCCCTGGCTGCCGCTTCGACGCCGATATTGCCGCCGGCGCCGGGGCGATTGTCGATCACCACCTGCGTGCCCATCGCTTCGCCGATTTTCTGGCCGATTACGCGCGCCACGACGTCGGTGCTGCCGCCGGGCGTGAAGGGTACGATCAGCTTGATCGGTTTTGACGGGTACGATTGTGCATTTGCGCCGCCGGCGACGGCGGCAATCATTAAAATCGTTAGGCGAATAAAGTGGCGCATTTACACAACTCCGGCGGCAGCTTCGGCCGCGACTCGATTTCCGGCAATGCGGCCGAATACCACCGGATCGGCGGATGAGTTGCCGCCAATGCGCGCAGCGCCGTGGATGCCGCCGGTGACTTCTCCTGCCGCATACAGACGCGGTATCGGCCGCCCCCAGATATCGATCACCCGTGCCGTGCTGTCAATGCGCAAGCCGCCCATGGTGTGATGCACCGCGGGCCAGTTGCGGATCGCATACCAGGGGCCTTCTGCAAACAGCGCAACGTCCGCCGCAAACGGCCGGTTGAATTCGGGGTCTTTGCGCTCGCGCAGCATCTGCGCGTAGCGCTGCGCAGTTTCTTCGAGCATCGCCGCTGCGATGCCGGTCTGTGCTGCCAGATCGCGCAGTGTTCCGGCGCGCAGGATGCGGCCCTGTTCGATCAGCTTCGGCAATTCAACACGATTGCGTTCGGCGTCCTGTTGCGCAAGCATTGCCTGATTGAAAATTGTGAAGGTGGGTTTTGCGCCGGTCGCCACCTCCTGACGTGAGACAAAATCGTGCGGCGCCAATTCATTAACGAAGCGTTTGCCGTTTTTTGCCACCAGCATGGCGCCGCTGCGGCGTATCTGCAGCGCGTACGACGTTGCGGTGTCGAGCGCTCCGGTCACCGGATCGCCGTACGGATGCACCTCTATAAATTCGAGTTGCAATGCGTCGGCGCCGATCGCCTGTGCGAGACGGATTAACTCGCCGGTGGCGCCGCGATGATTGGTGGTGTTGTAGGCTGTTGTCAGAATCGGGCGGAATGCCGCGCGCATCGCGACGTCGGCACTGAATCCGCCGGTAGCGATGACAACGCCGCGGCGTGCGCGCAACTGGCGCAGGCCCTGCGGCGTGCGCGCTTCGACGCCGAGCACCGGACCTGCGGCATCGCGGCGCCAGAGGCGCGACACCGCGTGCTCGAAATGAAGCTGCGCGCCATGCGGCGCAGCGATGCGGCGCAGCGCCTCGACATAATCGATGCCGCGCCCGCTCGGCGCATAATGCATGCGATAGGCGGACAAGCCCTGGCGATGAATAACGTCGCGCAGTTTCAGTCCTCCGCGCTGGATCATCCAGTCGAGCGCCGATGGTGCGCCATTGACCAGGGTGTCGACCAGCGCGGGGTCGCTGTAACCGTCGCCCGCCTGCAGCACATCGATTGCATGCTGTGCTGCACTGTCGTCGCCGAGATTGAATTTCTGTCGCAGGTGCAGCGCGCTGTCCCATGCCGCGTAGTCACCGAGATTGATCGCTGAATTGCCGCCGGCATTCGGCATTTTTTCCAGCACGGCCACCGAACTGCCGGCTTCCGCTGCGGCCGCCGCTGCTGCGCAACCGGCAAACCCGGAGCCGATGACCAGTACGTCCACCGTGGCGTCCCAGGTCGCCGGCGGTGTGCGGCCGTCCGCCGCCGGTTGTGCGAATGCGCCGTCGGTGGCGGCAGCAGCAATGCCCGCACTGCCCGCAGTGAGCAGGAAATTGCGGCGGCCGTGCGAGAGCGGTTTTCGATAATCTTCAGCCATACGCCATGCCTCTCAATTTTCGCGCGCGCTTCGATTGCCGTTCCATGCGTGCTGCGTCATTATAGCGGCAGCGTGCACCGCCATCGCCATGCAAACGGAGGTGGCGCGCAGCTTTCGGTTCACCATCGGGGAGTCAAATGAAGACGACGTTCGGCAGAAGTGTCCTGTTGTGTTTTTTTTTCGCGTTATGCGCATTTCTTGCGGGCACTGCAGCAGCGCAGCTGTCAGGCGCATGGAGCAAGGCCGCGCCGTTTCCGGAACCGAGCGAAGAACTCTATTCGATCGTCAGTAATGGCAGGCTTTACGTATTCGGCGGTTACGCCAATCGCGCGCCGAAGGGCCTGGTCTTCGAATACGATCCGGTCGCCGATAAATGGGCGCGTAAAAAGAATATGGTATTGCCGGCGCACCACACCGCGCTGGCAACACTCAACGGAAAAATCTACGTGTTCGGCGGTTATGCTGCGTCGAATACGTCCACGCCGGGCTGGCTGCCGATCGACAATACCTGGGAATACGACCCGTCTGCCGATACATGGAAAGCACTCGCACCGCTGCCGTTTGCCCGCGGCTCGTCAATCGCTTTTGAACACAAGGGCCGTATCTATGTCATCGGCGGTAACGGCATGCATCCCGGCGTGACGCCGTCGACATTGTGGTCGGACCACGCGCAGCGTTCATTTGCCGACGTCGACGAATACGATCCGGCGACCAACACCTGGCGTGCGCGCACGCCGATGCCAACGCCGCGCAATCACATGTTCGGCGGCATCGTCGACGGCAGGATTTATGTGATCGGCGGACGCCTCGGTGCGTCGTTTATCGGCGCGGCAACCAATGTCGATATCGTTGAGCAGTACGATCCTGACATCGACAAATGGGGCGCACCACAGCCGCGCATGCCGACCGCGCGCAGCGGCGGCGGGGCGGCCGTCTACAACGGTCGCATTTATGTCGCCGGCGGTGAGCAGCAGGACCTGCGGCTGTTTGCGGCGTTCCGCGCGCTCGAAGTGTTTGATCCGAAGGCGCAGACATGGACATCAATGCCGGTGATGCCGACGCCGCGTCACGGTTTCGCCGCTGCGTTCATCGGCAATCGCTTTCACATTGTCAGCGGCGAAACGCAGGCGGCCGGCACCGGAGTGTCGGGCGCGACAACCTCGCATGACGTATTTGAAGTGAAGTAGCAGGCGCCTGAAATAAGGGGAATGCATGGATTTTGAACTGAATGCGGAGCAGTTGCGCTGGCGCGATCTTGCGCGTGACTTTGCCGAAAACGTAATCAAGCCCGATGTATTGCGGCGCGACCGCCTGCCGACTGCGGAAGAGCGCATCCCCTGGGACTGGATACGCGCTGCCGACAAGCTGGGCTTTCGCACGCTTGGTGTGCCCAAGGCGTTCGGCGGTGCCGGCACCGACATCCTGACCATGTGCCTGGTTGGCGAAGAGCTCGCGGCGGGTGACCTCGGTTTCGCCGTGATCATGGATCAATGCTGGAAGATGGCGCACATCCTTGGCGACGCGATGACGCCGGCGCAGCAGAAAAAATTCATTCCACCGTTTGTTGCCGATGCCGAAGCGACCATGTCGATCGGCTTTACCGAACCCGGCGCCGGCACCGATCATCAGGGTTATTACGACGCGCCGGATATCGATTTCCGCACGACCGCAGTGCGCGACGGCGACAGCTATGTAATCAACGGTTCGAAACGTTATGTTTCCAACGGCTGCATGGCAAAACTCTATTTCATCGTCACGCGCACCGACGTCTCGAAATCGTTGCGCGAAGGCGGCAGCATATTCATCGTGCCGTCGGACACGCAGGGTTTTCGCGCCAGCCATTTTCATGAAAAAAGCAGCCAGCGTCTCGCTACCAACGGCACTTTCTATCTGGAGAACTGCCGCGTGCCGGCGGAAAATCTGCTGGTCGGCGAAGGCCTGATGGCGCGGCTGCGCGGTGAATTCATGTGGGGCAGCAAAGCCGAAGCGGCGGCGACGGTGCTCGGCGTCGGCCGCGCCGCCTACGAATACGCACTCACGCATGCGCGCACCCGTGTGCAGGGCGGCAAGCCCATCATCAAACATCAGGCGATTGCGATGATGCTGGCAGAGATGGCGATGAAGCTCGACGCTGCGCGCACGCAAATCTGGCGCACGGCGTGGCTTGCCGATCGCAAACGGCCGGAGGCGCGCACCCTCGGCCTGCTGGCCAAGGTCAACGCGTCGGAAACCGCTTTCGAAGTCTGCAAGCAGGCCTGCGAGATACTCGGTGGTGGCGGCATCATGTACGAACACCCGGTAGAAAAATATCTACGTGACGCGGCGAGTTTTCTGCATTCGGATGGCACCAATCAGATTTGCCTGTTGCGCGCGGCTGAGGGGTTGGCCAATCCGGCGTCGGCCGATTTGTACGGGTTCTGAAGTGATGGTCGTGAGAATTGCGTTCATGAAGCACCCGGTAACAGGCGTGTCGTTGTTGCTGTGTTGCGCAAACGCGATCGCGCAGAGTTATCCATCGAAGCCGGTGCGCATCGTCGTGCCGTTCCCGCCGGCGGGCGCGGTCGATATTGTCGGCCGCACACTGGGCGAGCGGCTCGCCTTAAGCATGGGCCAGCAGTTTGTCGTCGATAACCGCGCGGGTGCCGGCGGCATCGTCGGTTCTGAAATCGTCGCGCACGCGGCTCCCGATGGCTACACTCTGCTGGCAGTGTCGTCGGCGCATGCCACCAATCCGACTCTGTTTCCGAAAATTCCCTACAACACCGAGCGCGACTTCGCGCCGGTGAGTCTGGTTGCCAGCAGTTCGTATATTCTGGTTGCACATCCGAGCGTGCCGGTGCGCAATGTACGTGAGCTGATTGCTCTCGCGAAAGCGCGTCCCGGACAACTCAATTACTCCGGCGGTTCGATTGCCAGTCTGCCGCATTTGTCGGGGGAACTGTTCAATCTGCTGGCGGGAATCAAAATGATCTACGTGCCGTACAAGGGTTCGGCGCAGGTCACCACCGCAGTGCTCGGTGGCGAGGTGCCGCTGATGTTCAGCAATATGCTGGCCATCATGCCCTTCGTGCAGTCGGGACGTTTTCGTGCGCTCGGTGTTACCGGGTTCAAGCGTGTGCCCGGCGCGCCCGAGGTGCCAACCATCGCTGAGTCGGGATTGCCCGGCTATGAGGTTGCCGGCTGGTACGGGCTTGTTGCGCCGGCCGGCACGCCGGCAGACATCATCACGCGCTTGAGCACGCAGATTGCGGCGGCAATGCGCACGCCTGAGGTGGTGAAACGCTATTCAAGCGAAGGCGCCGATCCGGTCGGCTCGACACCCGAGGCCTTTGCTGAAGTGATCACGCGCGACACTGCAAAATGGGCGAAGGTGATCAAGGCTTCAGGCGCTAAGGTAGACTAGAAGAAAAACCGGCGGCGCGGCGCATTGCATCGCGCGACCGCCCGTACAACTCAATCAACACGGGGGAGACAAGATGATTACGCGACGCAAATTTCTGCAATTGTCCGGCGCAACTACTGCGGCACTGCTGGCGCACCACGGCTGGGCGGGCGAGGCGCCGACACTGCTGCCGGCGCAACCGCGCCTGGGACCGGGCTTTGAAGTGCCGGCCGGCGCCTGCGATACGCACGTGCATATCGTCGGCGAAGCCGTGCGTTATCCCTTTGTCGCCAAACGCGCTTATACGCCACCCGAAGCCTCGGTCGATCAACTGCGCGCGCTGCATCGCATGCTGCGCCTTGATCGCGTTGTTGTCGTGCAGCCGAGTTTTTACGGCACTGACAACTCGTGCACGATGGACGCGGTGCGCAGCCTCGGCAGCACGGCGCGCGCGATTGTTGTGATCGACGAAAAAACGCCGGATACCGAATTGGAGATGATGCGGCGCAACGGCGCCAGCGGCGTGCGGCTCAATCTGTCTACCGCAGGAGTAACCGATCCGGCGGCGTCGGCGAAATTTTTGCGTGCAGCGGTCGAACGCATCCGCCCGCACGGCTGGCACGTGCAGCTCAACACCGAACCGAAAATCATCGCGGCGCTGAAAAAAGAATTCGATACCCTGCCGGTGATGGTGGTGTTCGATCACTTCGGCGGGGCCAACGCGGCGCTTGGCGTCAAGGATCCGGGCTTTGATGCGCTGCTCGATCTGGTTAAAGCGGGCAAAGCCTACGTCAAGATTTCCGCTACCAATTTGTTTGCCACCGAGCCGCCGCATTACGCGGGATACGCGGCGATGGCCAAAGCGTTGATCGCGGCCAATCCCGACCGCATCCTGTGGGGTACTAACTGGCCGCATCCGGGCGCGCGCCCGCCGGGACATGATGTGTCGCAGCTGTTGCCGTGGCGCGACATCGACGACACGGTGGTGATGAATTTGCTCGCTGTGTGGGAGCCCGACGCCGCAGTGCGCAAAAAGATACTCGTCGACAATCCGGCGCGCCTGTTCGGGTTCTGATCATGCGGATGGTTTTTGCGGGCGCGCTTGCGCTGTCGGCGGCTTTGTCAGGCGCGCCGGCGCGCGGCGCCGATGCCGGCGATCTTGCCGAGGGGCTGCGCCTGTTTACGCAGAAGGGCAATTGTCAGAGCTGTCACGGCTGGGCCGGCGACGGTCGCAAGATGGACAATCAGGCGCCCGACGGCGCCAATCTGCGCGAGAGCCAGCTTGATCGTGACAACATGATCATGACCATCAAGTGCGGGCGTCCCGGGCGCGGCATGCCGGCCTACGACCGGCTTGCCTATGTTGATGCACGTTGTTACGGCCAGAAGAAGGCCGACCTCAAGGGTCTGACGCTGGCCGACCCGCCGGCGACCCTGCAATTGCGTGAAATCGAAACGCTGGTGGATTTCATGTTCGCGAAAATGGTCAAGCAGGGCGCGATGGATCGCGCGAAGTGTGCTGCCTACTGGGGGGGCGGTGACGCTGAGGTGTGTCGCGAGTTGAAGTAATTCCGTAACACGATGGTCTGTTAGTAGTTGTGGCGCAGGCGCCTCGCCTGCGTTCAACGGACGGTGCTTCGCGCAGGCGAGGCGCCTGCGCCGCAA
>JANYDY010000093.1 GCA_025363435.1 Betaproteobacteria bacterium | reverse complement strand
CGTCGGCATGTCAGGTAGCAGCGACGAGCGCTGACCGCCGGTCACGGCAACGCCGCGCAGGCGGCCGGTTTTGGTGTGCGGCGTAACCGACGCTGCCGTGCCGAAGGTGACGGGCACCTGGCCCGCGACCACATCGATCATCGCCGGGCCGCCGCCTTTATAAGCCACTTGCACGAGCTGCACCTGCGCAAGGTTTTCGAACAGCACCGCGGCGAGATGCGTCGAGGTGCCCGAGCCGGCCGAGGCATAGGTGATCTGCGCGGGCCTGGTGCGCGCGAGCGCGATCAGGTTCTGCACATTACGCACCGGCAGCGAGGGATGCACGGCCAGCACATTGGGCGCATCCGACAGCCGCGCGATCGCGGTGAAATCGCGCAGCACGTTATACGGCAGCTTCGGATAGAGGCTCTGATTGACGGCGTGCGTGCCGACGCTGCCGACCACCAGCGTGTAGCCGTCGGGCGCCGCGCGCGCCGCCAGCTCGGTGCCGACCACGCCGCCGGCGCCGCCGCGGTTCTCGACCACCACCTGCTGACCGAGCGCGGTCGACAGCGGCCCCGCCACCAGCCGCGTGCCCAGATCGACGTAACCGCCGGGCGGAAACGGCACGATCACGCGCACCGGTTTAACCGGCCAGCTTTCCGCGGCGGATGCAAAGGGGCTCGCGAGGGCGAGGAGTGCGACGATGGTAATGCGGATTGTTTTGATATTCATATACCGCCTCACACTAACCCTCTCCCTGAGGGATAGGGGATTCTGTTTTTTGTGGCACCATCGATGTTCCATATTCCCGTAGGGCGGATGAGCGTAGCGTAATCCGCCGGATGCGGTGTTTATCGATCGCCCGAACATGCGGCGGAAGGCGCTGCGCTTTTCCGCCCTACCAAACCGTCAGTAAATCGAGCGCACAAAGTGAAAGAACGCCCTTACTAATTCGCGAGCTTGAGATTGCCCGCCTTCACCACGCGCGTCCATTTGACGATGTCGCGTTCGATCTTTTTAAGCAGATAGGCAGAACCGATCTCCGGCACTTCGAGGCCGTCAAGATCGAGGCGCTCTTTCATCTCGCGGCTTCGCACCGCCTCGGTCAACGCCGTCTGCCAGCGCACAATGACCGGTTGCGGCAGGCCCTTCGGCCCCATCAAACCGTACCAGGTGACCGTCTCGTATTCGGGCAGCCCTGCTTCGGCGATCGTCGGCACTTCGGGCAACGCGCGGCTACGCTTGACCGTAGTGATCGCAATCACGCGCAAGCGGTTCGAGCTCATCTGCGGCACCACCAGCGGCATGCTGCCGTAGACCATCTGGATCTGCCCGCCAATCAGATCGGCGAGCGCCGGTCCCGAACTCTTGTACGGGATATGCGTCATTTTGGTACCGGCCAGCACGTCGAATTGTTCGCCCGCAAGATGCGAGGTGCTGCCGGTGCCCGAAGAGCCGTAGTTGATTTTTCCCGGATTGGCTTTGGCATAGGCAATCAGTTCGCGCACGTTTTTCGCCGGAATCGATGGATGCAGCGTCAACAGATAACCGGTCTCGGCGATCATGCTGATCGGCGCAATGTCTTTGACCGGATCGTACGGCAATTTGTACGACGCGGCCGTGGTGGCGATGCTGCCCGAGATGATGCCGAGCGTGTAACCGTCGGGCGCCGCGCGCACCGACATTTCCATGCCGATCACGCCGCCGGCACCGCCGCGGTTGTCGACCACCACCGGCTGCTTCAGCATGTCGCCGATTTTCTGCGCCATCACGCGCGATACGATGTCGGTGCCGCCGCCGGGCGCGAACGGCACGATCAGACGGATCGATTTAGTCGGATACGGGTCTTCGGCCGCGTACACGGGTGTTGCGAGTACGGACACGACGGCCATGGTGATTCGCATAAATCGCTGCATGCCTTCTCCTCTTCCGGTTTTTGTAGGGCGGAAAAGCGCAGCGCCTTCCGCCGTATGCCGGGCGATTGATAAACACCGCATCCGGCGGATTACGCTTCGCTCATCCGCCCTACGGGCTATCGTGTAAGTTACCGCGCCGGTTCTTTGACCGGCTTGCCATGCTCTTCGTGCGCACCATCGTCGTGTTCTTCGGCAAATATTTTCCAGATTACGTCCGGATGCTTCTCGCCGGCGACCGAGAACACGTCCTGCCACCACGCGAACGGCCGCACCGTGGTATGCGCGTTCTCGCCGTTGGGCAGTGTCATCTTCGCCGCGTAACAGGCGATGCAGACGAAAACGAATTTCTGCGCATACGAAAACATTTCGGCGACGATCCATGGAACGTCATCTTCCGTGCAATGCTCGAGCACATCGGTCGAGATCACGCCGTCGAACCTGCCCTCCGGCAGTGCGGAGAAACGCTCGTAACAGGGATCGTAGCAGCGCACTTCATCGACATCCCAGTATTCGATCACGCCCTCGAATTCGCCCTCGCCCGCTACCGTCAGCAGGTGCGGCTCGTATTGCATGCCTTTGCCGCAGCCGTAATCGAGCAGCGTCGTGCTGCCGGTACGAACGATCAGCTCTTTGATGCGCTTGAGGTGGGGCAGCAGGCTGACACCGGGATAGGTTTCCGCCGGCGTCAGGCCAAGGCGCTTTTCGCCGTCGCGGTGCAGACTGCGATAAAGCGCCGTCAATTCGCGGTAGCGCGGACTCGGATTGCTGCGGCTATAGGACATCGCGTGGAAAGCTCCTGCGACCGATGTTACCAGCACCACGGCGCGACGCGGCCCGCCGTCGCGCCACCGGCGTCGTCAGCCGTGTTCGACATGGCCGTCCTCTGCGTGCACTTCGAAGAGCGTCTTCCACGCCACCTGCGGATAACCGGCAGAGGCGGCGGAAAATATTTCCTGCCACCACTCAACGGGCCGCACGGTGGTGTGCGCGTTCTCGCCGTTAGGCAGGGTCGCCATCGCCGGATAACAGGCAATATTCGCGAACAGGAACAACCGCGCAAACGAAAACATCTCGGCTACGATCCACGGAATGTCATCTTCGAGACAATGCTCGAGCACATCGGTCGAGATCACGCCGTCGAACTTGCCTTCCGGCAATGCGCTGTAGCGGTCGTAGCAGGGGTCGTAACAACGCACTTCGTCGATGTCCCAGTACTCGAGCACGCTGTCGAATACACCGACGCCGGGTATTTGCAGCCCGTGCGGTTCGTAGAGTTTGCCCTTGCCGCAACCGTAGTCGAGCAGGGTCAACGCACCGCTGCTGTCGATCAGTTCCTTGATGCGTATCACGTGCGGCAGCAGGCTGGCGCCGGGAAATGTCTTCTCCGGCGTCAGCCCCATGCTTTTCTCGCCCTCGCGATGCATCCTGCGATAGAGCTCGGTCATTTCGCGATAGCGCGGGCTTGGATTGCTGCGGCTGTAGGGCATTGCGTGCGATCTCCTGACCCGAATGTTACCAGCAGCGCAATGCCTGCAATTGCCCGCCGCTTATTCGATGCGCGCGCTGGTCAGCACGGTAGGGCGGAAAAGCGCAGCGCCTTCCGCCGTATGTTAGGCGATTGATAAACACCGCATCCGGCGGATAGCGCTTCGCTCATCCGCCCTACTGGGCTACGAAGCTGCGGGCCGTGCCGTTCATTCGATGCGCGCGCCGGTCAGCTTGATCAGCTGCGCGTATTTTTCGTAATCGGCTTTGAGCCGCGCGCCGAATTCTTCGGGCGTGCTTTGCCAGGGGTCGAGCGCCTGCGCCGAGAGGTTTTGCGCAACCTCGGGCAATTTCAGCGCGCGGTTGATTTCGTTATTCAGCCGCTCGATGATCGCACGCGGCGTACCGGCCGGCGCGAAGGTGGCGATCCACGGGCTCATGTCGTAGCCGGGCACGCCGGCTTCGGCAATCGTCGGCACATCCGGCAGCGACGCCGAACGCCGCGCCAGCGATACGCCGAGCGCGCGCAAACGTCCCGAGCGTATGTGCGGTAACACCGAAGCGACCGTTGCCAGCGACGCCTGCGATTCGCCGGCCACCAGCGCAATCACCTGCGGCCCGCCGCCTTTGTACGGCACGTGTGTATATTGCGTGCCGGTCATGGTGCCGAGCAGCGCCATGCCCAGATGCGGGATGCTGCCATTGCCGGCGGTTGAATAAAGAATTTCACCGGGCCGCACGCGCGCCAGCGCGATGAACTCGCGCACCGATTTCACCGGCAGCGACGGATGCACGGTCAGCACCGCAGTCTGCACCGTCAGCAAGCCGACCGGCGCAAAATCAGCCAGCGCGTCGTACGGTAGTTTTTTGTAGAGGTGCGCGTTGCCGACATGTGTACTCGACTGCACCAGCAGCGTGTAGCCGTCGGCCGGCGCTTTGGCCACAACATCGGTGCCTATGGTGCCGCCGGCGCCGCCGCGATTGTCGATGGGGAACTGCTGGCCCATCGCCTCCGACACTTTCGCCATGACGATACGGCCGGCGATGTCGTTACCGCCGCCCGGCGGCCACGGGATCACCACGCGCACCGGCTTGGCCGGATAACTCTGCGCCGCGGCCAGCCCGGCGACGAAAACCGATGCTGCGGCGGCAAGGCCGTACCGAATGTTCATACAGTTCCTCCGTAAACGCTCCGCATGCTGCGTGCGGGGTTGCTTACGGTAGCAGGTTTGGCCGCCGACGGGCATCAGGATCAACCCGTAGCGCGGTTCGTAGGGCGGATAAGCGTAGCGCTATCCGCCGGATGCGTTTTTTTAATCGTCGAACATGCGGCGGAAGGCGCTGCGCTTTTCCGCCCTACCACTACATGTGTCAGTGCGCGGCAATGCGCTTTTGCGTTTCCTTGCGTTTCGGCTTCGGTAATTTTTTCGCGCGCGCCGCCTTGATCGCGGCAAGCACGCGCTCCGGTGTCGCCGGTAGCGAATAGACGCGCGCGCCGACCGCGTCGTAGATCGCGTTCATGATCGCAGCGGCAGTCGGCACTGCAGTCGGTTCGCCAACACCCTTGGCGCCGAACGGCCCGGTCGGGTCGAAGTTCTTGACGATATCGACTTCGATTTCCGGCATGTCGAGGCTGGTCGGCATGATGTAGTTGGTGAGATTAGGATTCAGCTGCTTGCCGTTTTTATCAAACAGCATTTCCTCCTGCAGCGCGAAGCCGACACCCATCGAAATGCCGCCTTCGATCTGGCCTTCGACCAGCATCGGGTTGATCGCCGTACCGCAGTCGTGCGCAGCAACGATGCGCAGCACTTCGACTTCGCCGGTTTCGTCGTCGACATCGACGTCGGCGATCTGCGTCGCATACACATAGGTCGCAAACGGTTTGCCCTGCCCCGTTGCAGGATCGAGCGCAACGGTCGGCGGGTTAAACGACGCACTACCTAGAGCAGGCTGGCCCATGACGAACTGCGCCTGATTAGCGACTTCGCCAATGCCGATGCTGCGTTGCGGATAATTC
Source organism: Betaproteobacteria bacterium (assembly GCA_025363435.1). Lineage (GTDB taxonomy): Bacteria > Pseudomonadota > Gammaproteobacteria > Burkholderiales > SG8-41 > PALSA-1004. Next base: position 2,759 of record JANYDY010000093.1, on the reverse strand, counting down.
TTTACCTGAATCTTGCGGTCGCGTGCTTCGAGTTGTTCCGGTTTGACGCCGAGCATCGGCGCTGCAACCTGGAACAGGATTTCCTTGGCTTTTTCTGCAGCCAGCCGGGATGCGTTGCCGGTCACGTATGTGGTACGACTGGCAATCGCGCCGGTGTCCATCGGCGTGGTGTCGGTGTCGGCCGAAACGACATGCACGTCGTCGGTTGCAATGCCGAGTTCTTCGGCGACGATCTGACCCAATACGGTCAGCGAGCCCTGGCCGGTTTCCACCGTCCCGGTCAACAACGTCGCCGTGCCGTCTTCATTCACTTTAACTACTGCTGCACTCGGGTTGGCCGCGACCGTGAAACCGATCGGGTACCACATGCAGGCAATGCCGCGTCCGCGCTTTTTCATTATCGTGCCTCCTTCCAGCCGTAACGTTCCGCCGCCTGCAGCAGTGAATCCTTCACCACCACGCTGTGCAAGACCTGTCCGGTCGGGCTGGCCGAACCTTCATGGAAAGCATTGCGCAATCTGATTTCGAGCGGATCGATGTTCAGCGCGTGCGCAATTTCATCCATTTGCGATTCGTAGGCAAAACAGACCTGCGGCGCGCCGAAGCCGCGCATCGCGCCGGTCATCGTCTTATTGGTGTAGACCACAAACGCTTCGGAGTGCACGTTCTCGATGTTGTACGGTCCCGGCGACAAAATACAGGCCTTACCGAGCGTGGTTTCGCTCCACGAACAGTAGGCGCCGCCATCAAGCACCAGGCGCACTTTACGCGCGATGATCTTGCCCTCTTTCGACACGCCGGTCTTGTAATGCATGATGATCGGATGGCGCGTCGTCGTCGCGATGAATTCCTCAGTACGCGTGAACGTACCCTTGACCGGACGGCCGGTCATCTTCGACAGCACGGCGAGTGCCGGCTCCTGCGTAATTTCATTCTTGCCGCCGAAGTTGCCGCCGACGATGGTGGCGACCATACGGATGCGGCTGATCGGCAGTTGCAGCGTGCGCGCCATGTCGGTGCGGCCGAGCGTGATGCGACCCAGCGTCGAGTGGATGGTCAGGCGGCCGTTGGCGTCCCACGAAGCAATCGAACAATGCGGTTCGAGCGGCACGTGCTCGACCATCTGCGTGGTGAACGTGTCTTCGAATATGCGATACGACTCGCGAAAACCCTTTTCGACGTCACCCTTCTTGATCAGCTTGGTCGCGTAAATGTTGCTCGACGGCGGATGCACCTTGGGCGCGCTGTCTTTCATCGCCTCGACCGGATCGAAAATAGGCGTCAGCGGTTCGTATTCGACCCTGATCTTATCGAGCGCTTCGAGCGCGATCTGTTCGGTCACCGCGGCGACTGCAGCGACGCCATCGCCGGCGTGAAACACGCGATCATCGGCGAGCACCGGCTGATCTTTGATCGACGGGCCGTACGAGTTGACTGGAATATCCTTGCCGGTAATTATCGCCATGACGCCGGGCATCGCCTCGGCTTCGCGGACGTCGATCTTTTTGATGAGTGCGGAGGCGATGCCGGCGCGCTTGATCTTGCAGTAGAGCATGCCGGGGAAGGACATGTCGTCGATGTATTTGGTCTGGCCAAGGCCGTGCAGGCGGCAATCAGGACGCGTCGCGCGCTGACCGACCGCCGGTGTCTGCTGGCGCACTTTCGGCGCCAGCGCTTCGATCGGATAAGCGACCTGTTGCATGACCGCAGGCAGGCGCAATGTTTCTACCGTTTCAACAGGACGGCCGATTACCGCAGATTTTTTGCTGCGCACGGGTTTCGCTTTTTTGCTCATCGCGCTGTCCTTTTTGGAACCTGGTTTTTGTGCCATAGCTATATCACCTCTCAGCCGTTGGTTTTGGCAAGACGGCGCACCGTGTCGCTGCGCATGACTTTCGAGGCTTCCTGCACCGCCTGTATCATTTTGGTGTAACCGGTGCAGCGGCACAGATTCCCCGCCAGCGCATCGCGGATTTCAACCACACTCGGGTTCGGATTATCGTCGAGCAGCGCCTTCGCCGACATGATCACACCGGGCCCGCAGAAGCCGCACTGCAGCGAGGCACAGTCCTCGAAGGTTTTCTGGATCGGATGCAGATGGTCGGGCGTAGCGAGACCTTCTATCGTCAGCACCTCGCGACCGTCAACCTGGCCGGCCAGCATCAAACAGGAATTCACCGATTTGCCGTCGATGATCACAGTGCAGGCGCCGCAATCGCCGATGTCGCAGCCGAGCTTGGCGCCGGTCAGGTTGAAATTCTCGCGCAGCATCTTGAGCAGCGTGGTTTCCGGCGGCACCGAAGCACTGCGCGTCTCGCCGTTGATCTTGAGCGTTACATCGGTCATTTTTTGACTCCTTTTCCGTTCGCCTTGCCGGCTTTGGCCTGCGCGCAGGCCGCTTCCAGCGAACGCTTGGCCAAGACTGCGATGAGATCCTTGCGATAGTCGGCCGAAGCGCGCATATCGCTGATCGGGTGCGCATCGTTAACGGCAAGCCGGCCGGCCTCGGCAAAATTCTCCGCCGTGGCGGCGCGGCCTTCGAGGAATTTTTCTGCGGTTTTCGCACGCACTACTGTCGGCGCTACCGCGCCCAACGCGATACGCACATCGACGCAGGCGTTTTTCTTCGCGTCTATCCACAGGCTTGCCGCGGCGTTGACCAGCGCCAGCGCCTGGCCTTTGCGCAAACCGAACTTGAGGAAATGCACGGGCTTGTTCAGGTTCTCAACCGGAATAACAATTTCAATCAGCAACTCGTC
>JANYDY010000077.1 GCA_025363435.1 Betaproteobacteria bacterium | reverse complement strand
GCCCTCAAGACCGTAACCAACCTCGATTTTCAGCTTGCGGTCGTCTTTGGCGATCACCAGCAGCACGCCGTCATCAACGCCTTTGCGGCCGAGCTTCCATTGCTCTTCGACGCGCACCGCATACTGCTCGACGGTTTCCGGTTGCGTGGTCGGCACCATCAGCACCGCGACCTGGGCGCCTTTGCGCGCTTCAAATGCGGCGAGCGTTTGTTCGAGTGTTGATTTCTGCGCGCTGTCCAGCGTGCCGGTCAGATCGGTGACGCGCGCCTTCAGCGGCGGCACCGCCACATCGGCCACCGCAAATAACGGAACAACCAGCAGCGCGGCAGCGCATAACCGCCACAGCGTGCTGCCGGCGATCGCGCGAACGGCGATCATCAGGACGTCAGGCGTTTACTTGGTTGCCGGAACCGAATATTCGTTCGGCGGGCTGCCGACCGGCGCGGCAGCCGGCGGTGCAGCAAAATCGACTTTCGGCGCCGCCGAAATTTCTTTTTCGTTCTCGACAGTAAACTGCGCCTTTTCCTTAAAGCCGAAAATCATCGCGGTGATATTGCCCGGAAACTGCACGACCGCGGTGTTGTATTCCTGCACCGCTTTGATATAGCGGTTGCGCGCGACGGTAATGCGGTTTTCCGTACCTTCGAGCTGCGCCTGCAATTCGCGGAAATTGGCGTCCGACTTCAATTGCGGATAGTTTTCAGTCACCACCAGCAGGCGCGACAACGCCGACGACAATTCGCCCTGTGCCGCCGAAAACTTTTTCAGCGCCGCGGCGTCGTTGACGAGTTCGGGTGTCGCCTGGATGCTGCCGACTTTCGAACGCGCCTCGGTGACGCCGAGCAGCACGTCTTTTTCCTGTTGCGCGAAACCTTTTACCGTATTGACGAGGTTGGGCACCAGATCGGCGCGGCGCTGATACTGGTTGACCACCTCGGCCCATGCCGCCTTGATCTGCTGATCGCCCGCCTGCATGGTGTTGTAACCGCAACCGCCCAGACCCAGCGTCGCTACCAGCAACAATGCCGTAACAAAAATCCGTTTCATGAACCTCTCCTCTTAAGGATGAACTGCAACAGCTAAGTGGGGGCAGCCGCGGCGGATTGCAAGCCCTTCATGGTTTCCACCGCGAAACACAGGTCTTCCCACGCCCGCGCCTTTTCGGGCAGGCTGCGCAGCAGATAGGCCGGGTGATAGGTGACGATCATCGGCGTGCCGCGGTAATCGTGAATTTTTCCGCGCATGCTGGCGACCGAGGCCTCGCGCTTCAAGAGATTCACCGCCGCAACCTTGCCCAGCGCGATGATCAGTTTCGGCCGGATCATTTCGATCTGCCGGTGCAGATAGGGTTCGCACTGCGCGACTTCGTCCGCTTCCGGATTGCGGTTGTTGGGCGGACGGCATTTGACAACATTGGCGATGTAAACATTTTCACCGCGCTTCAATTTGATCGCGGCAAGCATGCTGTCGAGCAGCTTGCCGCCCTGCCCGACAAAGGGCTCGCCCTTGATGTCTTCATCCGCCCCCGGCCCCTCGCCGACGAACAACCACTCGGCCTTTTCATCACCCACACCAAAAACGGTTTTGTTGCGGCCCTTGTGCAAAGCGCAGGCCGTGCAATCAGCAACACTTTGCTTGAGCTGCGGCCACTCCATGCCAGCGATTTCAGCAACACGCTGATCCAGCGGCAACACCGGCGAGGTCAATGCGCCCGATTTTTTCTGAACAACCGGAGTGCTTCGCGCAGGCGCCTCGCCCGCGTTCCCGGACGCTGCATGTTCCAAAGAATTTTCAATTTCAGCGGGCAAATCGCGACGGCGCCACTGCGGCCAAAGACCCAGCTCCTGCAAAATGTCTTCGCGTGAAGCACTCATGCCAGTTCAATTTCCATGACGACTGCGTCCTCCGGCTTGCCGTTGTCCGGATAATAACCGCGGCGGCGCCCGATCTCGCGGAATTTCGCGCCTGCATATAAGGAACGCCCGGCGGCGTTGGTCGGCCGCACTTCGAGAAACATCCGGCCGGCACCGGCGTCGCGCGCGTGCTTGAGTATGAAGGCGAGCAATTCGCGACCGTAGCCGCGGCGCTGCCATGCGGCGGCAATGCTGAGATTCAGCAGATGCGCTTCGCCGGCGGCAATCGTAACGACGGTGTAACCGATGGTATTTCCGTCCAGTTCCAGCATCCAGCAGTGGTAGCCCTCAATCAGCGAATCACTGAAATTGCCACGCGTCCATGGATGCGTGTAGATCACGTTTTCAATTGCCATCACCGCATCGAGATCGGCGGCGACCATGTAGCGGCACTGCGGCGCTGCATTTAACAATGCGCTCAATGTGCCCCCATCCTGGCGCGCGGACACGTTACCGGCGAAGCCGGCCGCTTGCGAATAGCACGCCTTGCAATCGCGCCCGCCCCCGGATCGCTTCGCGAACGCCGCGTCGCGATTGCCTTCCCCCGCTGTGCGAGGGAAGGCAGCAGTAAGTCTGGTGTCTGCGCACGAGCCAAATTAACAATGGCACTCATCTTTCGTTCACCTTCAGCGCCACCTTGTTGCGCACGTACAACGGCGCGGCAAGCTCTGCGGCCACCGCTTCGCCGCGCGTAAAAGCGCGGGCGGCAAGTGCGGCAATTTCACGCGCATGCGGCACTACGCCGTCGATGACGCGCTCGAGTTGCGCGCCATAATGCCGCTTGAGTATTTCACCAAACGCTGCAAAGCCGCTGCCGCAACCGTTCCAACCATCGCCCGGCAGACCGGGTGCAGCCTCGGGTTTGCACAAAGCGGGCGCACAGATTTCACGCCAGTCGTCGCCGTCTTTCTCGTATGCCGCATGGTAAATCTCGCCCATACGCGCATCAAGGCAACAGACCACGCGCTGCCCCTGCGCCGCTTCGGCCAACGCCAGCAGCGTCACCACGCCGGCCACCGGCAGACTGCCGCCGAAGGCGATGCCCTGCGCCACGCCGCAGGCGATACGCAAGCCGGTGAATGCGCCGGGCCCCGAACCGAAGGCGATACCGGTCAAATCGCCGCGCTTGACCGCATGCGCCGCCAGCAATTCATCGACCATCGGCAGCAGCACTTCGGAATTGCGCTGACCGGCATCCGCTTCACGCGTGTCGATGCGGCCGTCGCGCCACAGCGCGGCGGAACACAGTTCGGTGGAGGATTCGAGGGCAAGGATGTTCACGAGAGCACTAGCGCCAGCCAAAACCCGATTTTACACGTGATGACAAATGCGCAATGAGCCGTTACCCTTCGCACCTTGCGTATACTCTGACGGTAACAACACCATGCGTGAATACAAAATAGCGGCGATCCCCGGCGACGGCATCGGCACCGAGGTCATAGCGGCGGGCCTGCAGGTGCTGCGCGTACTGGCGCAGCGCGACGGCGGCTTCAAGCTCAATGTTGAAGATTTTCCGTGGAGCAGCGAGTACTACAAAAAACACGGCTACTACATCCCGGAAGGCGGCCTCGAACGCCTGAAAAAGTTCGACGCGATTTTCTTCGGCGCGGTCGGCGCACCCGATGTGCCCGATCATGTTTCGCTGTGGGGGCTGCGTTTGCCGATCTGCCAGGGCTTTGATCAATATGCCAACGTGCGGCCGGCACGCGTACTACCCGGCATCACCAGCCCGCTCACCGGCGGCGACAAAATCGACTGGGTGGTGATCCGCGAAAACTCCGAAGGCGAATACTCCGGCAGCGGCGGCCGCGTGCATCGTGGGCTACCCGAAGAGCTCGCGACCGAAACCTCGGTGTTCACACGCAACGGCGTGGCGCGCATTCACCGCTTTGCCTTCGAGCTCGCCAGCAAACGCCCGCGCAAACATCTGACGCTGGTAACCAAATCAAACGCACAGCGCCACGGCATGGTGATGTGGGATGAAATATTTTACGAAGTGGCGAAAGATTTTCCGCAGGTCGAAACGCAGCGCATCCTCGTCGATGCAATGACGACGCTGATGGTATTGAAGCCGTGGAGCATCGACGTCATGGTCGCCACCAACCTGCACGCCGACGTGCTCTCCGATCTCGCCGCCGCACTGTCCGGCAGCCTCGGCATCGCGCCGACCGCCAACCTCAATCCCGAGCGTAAATTTCCGTCGATGTTCGAGCCGATCCACGGCTCTGCTTTTGACATCACCGGCAAAGGCATCGCCAATCCGGTCGCCACCTTCTGGACCGCGGCGATGATGCTCGAACACCTCGGTGAAAAAGAAGCGTCGGTGCGTTTGATGAAAGCCGTCGAAGCCGTCACCGCGAAAAAAATCCACACACCGGACCTTGGCGGCGAGGCAACCACCGAAATCGTCACCAGTGCAGTCTGCGACGCTCTATGAAATCCGCCGTCGTGCGCAATACGCTCGCCGCGTGCAGCGCCGCAGCCCTGCTCGCCGGCTGCGGGCCGTCGGTCGAGCGCGCCTTTGCCAACTGCACGGAAACCGCCTACAAACAAACGCTCGCCGGCGGCAAGGGCTTGATGCAGAAAGACCTCGCCAAGGTCTTTGAAAAAACGGCGCGCGCGCAAGCCGAACAACAATGCAGCTTAATCCGCGACGAATGCCGCCAGGATCCGCAATCTGCAAGCTGCCAGCGCCTCGTTCAGCAATACGGAAAATAGCCGGCAGCGGCTAGTCGAGCAGTGTTTTCGCCTGCCATGCGCCACCCGGCAGGGGGCCGGTTTCGCGATTCGCAGCCGAGGCGATTTCGACGCGGTCACGACCGTTGCGCTTGGCGGCATAGAGCGCGCAGTCGGCGGCGTGCAGCAGTTCATCGGCGCTCTGCGCATGCTGCGGATACAAGGCAATGCCGAGCGAAGCCGTAATCTGCAACGTAGCGCCGTTGACATCAAACGAGAGACGCTTAATGACGCTGCGGATTTCTTCGGCGCGGCGCAACGCGCCTTCGGGCGTGCTGTCGGGCAGCACCAGCGTGAACTCCTCGCCGCCATAGCGGCAGGCGATGTCGCTGCCGCGAATATGCGACTTCAACAGATTACCGATTTCAGTCAGCAGCAGGTCGCCGGTGGCGTGCCCGTAGGTGTCGTTGGCCTGCTTGAAGCGGTCGAGATCAATCATGATGATCGCAAGCGAGCCATCCTTGCGTTCGGCGCGCGCCCATTCGCGCGGCAGAAAATCACCGAGAAAACGCCGGTTGTAGAGGCCGGTCAGGGCATCGGTAATCGCCTGCGCCTGCAACAGCTCCAGCACCTCGGTCAGCCGCGTATAGGCGGCGTGGCGCTCGGCAAGCACCGCCGACAGCACCAGTCCGGTGATGGCGACAGTGCTGATAAAAGCCAGCAGCAGCAACAACGATTCGTTGTGCGAGGTGCGCACGAACGGACCGCAGCCCTCGACCGTATATTTGACCGCGATCGCGCACACCAGAGCGACCGCGATGGTTACCTCGCGCTGGCGGAAACGCAACGCGATCCAGATGATCAGCGCAATGATGGCGAAAGTGATCGGCCACGCCGGCTGATTCAGATTGCTCTGCGAGAACACCAGCCAGGTAACCCCCGGCAGCAGCACGCAGACTGCGGCGGCCTCGGCTTTTGAAGCAGCCGGCGGCAGGCTATCGGCACGCGTCATCCAGTTCAGAATCAGCGGTGTCAGCAGCAGAATACCGGTGGTATCGCCCTGCCACCAGGTCCACCAGTTGACCAGCAACTGAGAGACGGTCAAGTTGCCGTTCAGCTGGGTCGCGAGCAGGCCGACGCTGGCGGCAAAGGCAGCGCTGACCGCGGCAAGCGCAACAAAACGGATGACATCGCCGCCGCATTCGAAACGGCCGGCGTCACCGATATAGCGGCGGGTCAACAGCGCGCCGATCAGCGCTTCGAGCGTATTGCCGGTGCCGATGCCGACTGCCGTCAGCACCGTCGCGCCCGCCGTCAGATTGACCAGCGCAGCGCCCAGCCAGATGCCGGGCCACACCCGATTGCCGTACAACAGCACGGCCGCCAGCGCGATGCCCGACGGCGGCCACAAGGCAGTGGCGAATCCGGGCGGAATCGCAAACGTCAGCGACAGCCTCGCAGCCACAAAGTAGATGACAGCGAGCAGGGCTACACGAAGGGCAACAGCGGGCGCGGCGGGAGAGGCGTCCTGCATCGGCATGCGGGGGTACTTTCCGGGAACGGAAGGGTGCTACGCGAATGGCATTATATGCCAGTATTTACGGCGCGCTACCCCGCCGGATTGCACCCGAAAAACAGGCCGTGCGACGCTAGTCGAACAGTGTTTTCGGCGCCGGCGCCGCTGCGGCAAGCGGCCTCGACAGCGCGCCAACGCGCACGCCGAGCAGGCGGATTTTGCGCTCGAGCGGCACACGCTTGAGGCAGCTGCCCGCCGCGCGGCGGATCGCTTTGGCATCGCGCGTCGCAACCTCGAGCGTGCAATCGCGCGTGACGGTGGAAAAATTATCGAAACGCAGCTTCAGGCCGACGCTGCGGCCGACGTA
>JANYDY010000065.1 GCA_025363435.1 Betaproteobacteria bacterium | reverse complement strand
GGCGCCTCGCCTGCGCGAAGTACTGTCCGTTGAACGCAGGCGACGCGCCTGCGCCACAACTGTGATTGCGCGCTCCCGCCGGAATATTCAGCTGCCGATTAATCCGGTTTCATGCCGCTGGCGCGCACAACCTTTGCCCAGCGCGCAATTTCAGTTTTGATCAACGTGGAAAACTGCTCCGGCGAACCGGCGACGACTTCACTGCCGTCGGCGGCGAGACGTTCGACGACTGCCGGCGTGCGCATGGCCTTAACGATATGGCCGTTGAGCGCCGTCACGATTGCGGGCGGCGTTGCCGCCGGTGCGAGCACACCGACCCAACTGGTGAAGACATAATCGGGATAACCCGATTCAGCGATAGTCGTGAGGTTCGGTAGCAATGACGAACGTTGTTTGCCGGTAATGGCGATGGCGCGCACGCGGCCGGCATTGACCTGCGGCAACACGGCGCCGAGCGAAGGAAAGCTCAAATCGGTTTCGCCGGCCATGACAGAAGCGAGCGACGGCCCGCCGCCTTTGTACGGCACGTGCACGAACTTCACACCGCTCTGGATCGCGAAGAGTTCGGCGGCGATATGCAGATTGGTGCCGTTGCCGCCCGACGAGTACGTCAGTGCGCCGGGCTTTGCCTTCGCAATTGCCACCAGTTCCTTGATCGATTTTGCCGGCACCGAAGGGTGGGCGATCAGCACGTACGGCGCAGAGACGACCAGCGATACCGGCGCAAAATCTTTTTCGACATTGAACGGCAGTTTTTCGAACAAGCTGGGGTTGACCACGAAGGGTAGCGTGGCGCTGAGCAAGGTGTAGCCGTCGGCCGGCGCACGCGCAACGAATTCGGTGCCGATGTTGTTTGATGCGCCGGCGCGGTTTTCGACAACCACGATCTGGCCGGTGACTTCAGTCAGCTTTTGGCCGAGCAGGCGCGCGACAATGTCGAGGATGCCGCCGGGGGAGGTCGGCACGATCATGCGTATGGGTTTGGCCGGATAGCTCTGCGCAACGGCGGAGGCGCAAACGCCGGCGAGCAGGGCGGTGGCGAAACTGCAATAAGTTTTTGCATGCGGTTTCAGCATATGCCTGCTCTCAGTCAGCGCCGCAATGGCGGCAAGACTGCATGCTAAGATTTGTTTCTGGAGGAAGCAATGCCCTATTTCGAACGCGCGGGCCAACCGCGCCTGTTTTATGAGCTCGACGATTACACCGATCCGTGGAAAAAAGCGCCGACCCTATTGCTGCAGCATGGTTATGCGCGCTCGACCAAGTTCTGGCGTGCCTGCGTGCCCTACCTCGCGCGTTTCTACCGCGTGCTGCGGCTTGACCTGCGCGGCTTCGGTCAGTCGGACAGCAACTTCGACCTGAAGAGCGGGCTTAATCTCGACGCCTATCTCAAAGATTTTAACGATCTGTTCGATCACCTCGGCATTGATGCGGCGCATTACTGCGGCGAATCGTCGGCCGGTACGCTCGGTATGGCGTTTGCCGCCGAATGCCCGACGCGCGTACGTACGCTCTCGATCATTTCTTCGCCGGTAGCGATGACCGAAGAAGACAAAAAGAGTGCGTTGGCCGGGTATCCCGACCGCGTCACGGCGCTGACTAAAATGGGCTCGCGCGGCTGGCTCGAATCGTCGAACGCCGGCCGCCGTTTTCCAGCGGATGCAGATCCGCGGCTACTGGCGTGGACGCTCGATGAAATGGGTAAGTCGGACGTCAACGTGATGATTGCAAGTTTTATCTGGACCTCGAATATCGACGCCGAACCTTATCTGCCGAAAATCAAGGCGCCGGTGCTGGCGATCTATCCGCAATCCGGCGTGATCACGAAAGAAGAACATATTGAGCTGTTGCGCAGTAAAGTGCCCAACATCAATATCGTGCGCATACCGCTGAAGGCGCACAGCTTGCAGATTATCGCGCCGGCAACCTGCGCTGAAGCGGTGCTGCATTTTATTGCGCGTCACGACGGTATTGCCTGTCGCGAGCAGTAACGAGTATGGTGAATTTGAAAATACATTGAGCACTTTTATATATGATGTTTTTGACGCTCAATCCCTCACCCCAACCCTCTCCCGGCGGGAGAGGGTGAGAAATGCATTAATTCGCTGTCGCGAATCAATGAAAACGGATTACCTAAACGGAGGAAACATGAAAAATATTATTTGGGCACTTTTGCTTGGCATGTCGGGCGTTGCTGTAGCGCAGGCAGCGGAAATCCGCGTTTTGAGCGCGGGCGCAGTCGAACCCGGCTTGCATGCGTTTGCCGTTCTGGCCAAGCGCGAAACCGGTCACGATCTGAAAATCCAGTTCAACACCGCGCCGCAGATTGCCAAACGGCTTGCTGCCAATGAAGTCTATGATCTGCTGATCTCACCACCGGCCGCAGTCGAACAGGCGGTGAAAGAAGGCAAGGTTGTCGCCGATACGCGCGTGCCGGTTGGCCGCGTTGGCGCCGGCATTATCGTGCGCACCGGCGCTGCCGCGCCGAATGTCGGCACGGTCGAGGCGCTGAAGCAGGCGCTGCTCGCCGCCGATACGCTGGTTTACAACTCGGCATCGACCGGCATCTACCTCGACAAGCTGTTTGCCGGCTGGGGCATACTCGATCAGCTCAAGGCGAAGACCACGCGCTACGCCGACGGCGCCTCGGTGATGGAGCATGTGATCAAAGGCTCGGGTAATCAGATCGGTTTCGGCGCCATCACCGAAATCAAGATGTATGTGCCGAAAGGTCTGCAACTGGTCGGCCCGCTGCCGGCTGACGTGCAGAACTACACGAGCTACGAAGCGGCTGTCATGAACGGTGCCACCGCCGGCGACGCGGCTCGCGCCGTACTCAAGCTGCTGGCGACACCGGCGGGCAAGGCGGCTTTTGTTGCGGCCGGCGTTGAGTAGACCGCGCTGCATAAATGAGGAAGGGGCGGTCATGCTGAAAATAATTTTCGCAACATTCGCATTCATCGCCGCTTGCAGCATCGGCTATGCCGCCGAGGTGCGCATACTCGCCGGCGGCGCGATGCAGCCGGGTCTGATCGCGGCGGCGCCGGTGTTCCGCAAAGAGAGCGGACACGACATCAAGGTCGAATACGCGATCGGCACGGAGTTGCGCCGTCGCGTCGGTGGCGGCGAAGTCGTCGACCTGTTGTTCGCGCCAATTCCGGTGGTCAAGGAATTGACGCCGGCGGGCCGGCTTGCGGCAGAAGGACAGGTCATGGCGGGGCGTGTCGGCGCCGGTGTAGTCGCGCGCAACGGCGCACCGCTGCCGGATGTCTCCAGCGCCGAGGCGCTGAAGCGCTCGTTACTGGCTGCCGATAAAGTCGTCTACAACCGCGCTTCGAGCGGTATCTATATCGAATCGATGCTGAAAAAACTCGGTGTGTACGAAGAGCTGGGCACGAAGCTGGTGCGCTACGATGACGGCATCGCCGTGATGCATCATCTGATGGAAGGTAAAGGCCGCGAGTTCGGTTTCGGCGGCATTACCGACATTCTGCTTTATCGCGATAAGGGTTTGCAGCTGGTCGGCCCGCTGCCGGAAGAAATCCAGAACTACACCAGCTATACCGCTGCACTGGTGACGGCGGCGGCAAATCCCGACGCAGCCCGCGCATTTCTGCGTTATCTTGCTTCGCCGGCGGGCAAGGCGCTGTTCGCGGCGAACGGCATCCAGTAAGCGAAGACGGGCGGTTCAGCGAGTTGTTGTAGCCCGGATGGAACGAAGTGTAATCCGGGGTGGAAGCAACGCCGTTCCCGGAATACGCTTCGCTCCTTCCAGGCTACAGGCTAATCGAAACCGTAGAGTTTCGCCGGATTGTCGACGAGGATTTTTTTGCGCGTCGCCGCGTCCGGCACCCATGCCGCGAGCAGGTCGGCGATATCGCCGTCGTTGGGCATCGGAATTTTCCAGTTCAACATGATGTGTCCCCAGTCGCTGCCCCAGAGCAGGCGGTCCGCGTTGGCGTCGACCAGCGCGTGCGCGAATGCATTGGTGTCGGCGTGCGGCATCGGATTGGGTGAAATGCGGTAGGGCGCGGTGAGCTTGACCCAGGCGCGGCCGGTTTTCAGCAGCCGCAGTAATGCCTGAAAACCCGGCGTAGATATCGGTTTGTCGGTGCGCATGTAACCGAGATGGCCGAAACTGACAGCTACCGGAAAATCCGCGAGGTCGCGGTCGAGGTCCGGAAACTCGTCGACGTGCAGCAGGAATTCGACGTGCCAGCCCAGCGGTTTGATTTTTTTCGCCAGCGGCAAGAGTGTGGCCATCGGCAGTACGCCCTTGTTGTCCCGCGTGTCGACGATGTTCATGCGGATGCCGCGCACGCCGGCATCGTGCAGCTTGCGCAGTTCGCGTTCTGAAATATCGGGCGCCACAACAGCAACGCCGCGATAACGGCCGCGGCCGCTCTTCAGTGCTTCGAGCAACACCGTATTGTCGGTGCCGTAGATGCTGCCCTGCACCAGCGCTGCGCGCTCGCAGCCGATCGTTTCCAGCATGCGCTCGTAATCGGGCAGCAGCGTGTCGGAGGGCGTGTAGATGCGGCGCTCGTAGTAGGGGTAGCGCGCGATCGGCCCGCAGATGTGCGCGTGGCTGTCGCAGGCCAGCGGTGGAAACCGTGTTTTCGGTTTGCGCGGATGAAAATCCGGCGGCGCGGTGACCGGCGGGAAAGCGTCTGAAGTCATGGTAACGATGTCGTGTCTGATTGAGCGCGCAGCAGTATACACGGCGCTTTTATCATGTTGTGCGTACCCCGTATGGCCACCGCCTGCGGCGTTTGCTAGACTGCGGCGCTGTATCAAATTCGATTACAACGGAGGAGCAGCATGCTGGTCAGACTGGTCACAACCGCAGCATTGATCGTAGTATCGGCGGCGGCCGGTGCGCAGGAATATCCGGTGAAATCGATACGTTTCATCGCGCCGAATCTGCCGGCCGGGCCGACCGACATACTCGCGCGGTTGATCGGGCAGAAGCTCTCCGAGAGCCTCGGTCAGCCGGTGGTGATCGAAAACCGCGCCGGCGCGGGCGGCAACATTGGTACCGAGATCGCGTCGAAGATGCCGCCGGACGGCTACACCCTGGTCACCGGCAACAACGCGACCTTCGGCGCTAATGTCAGCCTCTACAAAAAGCTGTCATTCGATCCGATCAAGGACTTTGCGCCGATCGTGCTGATGGCCACACAGCCGAACATCCTCGTCGTCCATCCATCGCTGCCGGTAAAGAACGTGAAAGAACTGATCGCGTTTGCCAAGTCGCGACCGGGCCAGCTGAACTACGCCAACTCAGGCACCGGCGCCAACGCGCACCTGGCGGCGGAACTCTTCAAGAGCATGACCGGCACCTCGATCGAGGCGATCGCCTACAAGAGCGCGGCGCCGGCGCTGGTCGACCTGATGGCCGGCCAGACCCATATGATGTTCGCGACCTCGCTGTCGGTGATGCAGCACATCCAGTCGGGCAAGCTGCGCGCGCTTGGCGTGACGACCGCCAGACGCGTCAGCGCCGTGAAGGACCTGCCGACCATCGCCGAGGCCGGCGTGCCGGGCTTCGAGGCGACAACCTGGCACGGCGTGCTGACCACTGCGGGCACGCCGCAGGCGATCGTCAATAAATTGAACGCGGAAATCAACCGCGCACTGCAGATGCCCGACGTGCGCGAGAAGCTCGCCGGACTCGGCGCCGAAATCGTCGGCGGCACGCCAAAGGAATTCGCCGATCACATCGCGCGCGAAATTCCGAAGTGGGCGAAGGTGGTCAAGATCGCCAATGTGCAGATCGAGTAGACGGCCCCAAGGCAAAAAAACGCCGGCTTGTGCCGGCGTTTTTTATTGGTGCGGTCTGTGTTATTTGCGATTGAATTCCAGAATATTGAAACCCGGTCCGCGATCGACGACGTAGATGATGCCGCGCTTGTCGACATCGATGTCGTTGGTTTGCGGGCCGGCCTGGCCATGCAACGGTTCCGGTATGTAGTGGCCGACTTCCTGCGGTGCGGTCGGGTCGGCAATATCGACGATGCGCAAACCGCCGGCGAACCACGCGCAATAGACCAGGGTGTCATCCATGCGCTCGTGGAACTGGTGGGCACCGAAACGGCCGGGCGTGGCGCGCGCAAACGGCGTATCGAGTTCGCTGACCTCAAATATCGACAGCGGAAACATTTTCTTCGGATCGGTGATGTCGAACACCCACAGACAGCCATGCGGACGGCCGCGGCGGCGCGCCATCTCGGCGCCGTCGTGCGCGTGGTCTTCCTCGTCGATCGCCAGCGCGATGCGGCGGCCGGCGATTTCGAAGGGCACGTTCATGAACGTGTGGCTGGGTTCCGGGAACGGCGGGTGATAGTTGTATTCACCGATGGTGGTCGGTTTTTTGATGTCGGAGACGTCGATAATGCGCACGCCGCCGTGCCAGCAGCCGGCGAACAGACGGTCGCCCGAGCGCAGCGCGTGATGCAAACGGTACTGGCGGCCCGGCCACGATTTCGGTTCGTTGGCGGCGGCGTGTTGGCCCGGCATCCACCATTTCGACACTTCTACCGGTTTGGACGGATTCTTGATGTCGTAGATGACGAGAATATTTCCGATGTAGCCCGGCGCCTCGGTCGAGATGTAGGCGTAGTTCTCATCCATGTCGAAGCGGTGCACGCCGATGCCGTGCGTTTTGTGAAACGCGATGAGTTTGGGTTTGCTTTTGTCCGAGACGTCCCATAGTTTGAAGCCGCCTTTGTCATACGGATTGCGCTCGGCTTCTTCCACCGCTGGAATGTCCGCCGCGTTGACGCCGAGTTTTGCCGCCAGTTCAGCGTGGGTCGGATCGCGGCCGAGTTCCGCTTTCAGGGTGGTGCGCAGCTTCGGCAGTTCGTCGGCTTTGCGGCCGATGCGCGTCATGTTGCGTTCGCTGTTGGTGATCATCAGGTCGCCGATCACGCGCGCCTTGTGGCTGTGCGATGTCGGGTCTTCAAGATTGATCTGCGACACCACTTTTGGTTTGCGCGGATCTGAAATATCGATAATGCTGGTACCGAGGCCGGCTTTGTTCGGCAGGTGACCGAGATAGGCGTAATTGCCCTGCACATACACCTGACCGGAACCCGGCAGGTCGAGAAGTGCGAGACGGGTAACGTTACGCGCGAGTTGCGGCTTTGCTTCCATGCTTTTCCCCCTGGATTGGTATTTCACTGCCGATTCTACCGCAGCGGCAGCATCGATAATGCCGGTGGTGCATTGCACGCGCTTTTGGCAGAATGCACGGCAGGCAGCGTAAACATTCGGAGGTGTGGTGAGAACTATTTTCAGCAGCTTGGTGTTGTTTCTGACGACTATCGCGTCGGCGTTGGCGCAGGACGCTACACACAATTACCCGACAAAGACGGTGCGCATGATCGTGCCGTTCGCGCCCGGCGGTGCCACCGACGTGCTGGCGCGCATCGTCAGTCAAAAATTGTATGAGCGCTGGGGGCAGATCGTGCTCGCCGACAACCGCGTTGGTGCCAGCGGCAACATCGGCGCCGAGTTCGTTGCCAAATCGGCTGCGCCCGACGGCTATACGCTGCTGGTTGCCGGCGCGCCGCACGCCATCAATATGAGTTTGTTCAACAATCTGCGTTACGATCTCGCGCGTGATCTTGCGCCGATCAGTTCGATTGCGGCATTCCCGAGCCTGATTGCGGTGCACCCGTCGGTGCCGGTGAAATCGATCAAGGACCTCATCGCACTGGCGAAATCGCGGCCCGGCGAAATCAACTTCGGCTCGGCCGGCAACGGTTCGCCGAATCACCTGTCGATGGAGTTGTTCAAGACCATGGCCAAGGTGAGCATGACGCATATTCCTTACAAGGGCGGCTCGGGCCAGATGGTCAGCGATCTGCTGGCGGGGCAAGTGCAGCTGGCGTCTATGGGGTTGCCGCCGGCGATGCCCTATGTGAAGTCGGGCCGTTTGCGTGTGATCGCGGTGACCAGTGCGAAGCGTTCGCCGCTG
This sequence comes from Betaproteobacteria bacterium, assembly GCA_025363435.1. Classification (GTDB taxonomy): domain Bacteria; phylum Pseudomonadota; class Gammaproteobacteria; order Burkholderiales; family SG8-41; genus PALSA-1004. Next base: position 12,919 of record JANYDY010000065.1, on the reverse strand, counting down.
CTCGCCGATGCGCCGACTGTCGCTGAATCCGGTTTGCCCGGTTACGAAGTGAATTCCTGGTACGGCGTGTTCGCGCCGCCGGCGCTATCGAAGGAACTGCAGGCAAAAATCAACGCCGATGTGGTTGCCGTGCTTGGCAATGCCGATCTTAAAGAGCGGCTGGTTTCGCTCGGCGCCGAGCCGCAGCCGATGACGCCGGACGAATTCGGTCGCTTTGTGCGTGACGATATCGCAAAGTGGTCGAAGGTCGTCAAGGAATCCGGCGCCAGAGTAGATTAAAAGAAAAAACCACAATGACATTCAGACTTCCGCATCACGGCCGCTACGACTATTCGCCCATCATCGAGCGCAAGGATTATTCGTGGCCGGGCGGCAAACGTCTGGCTTTCTGCCTGACCACCAATATTTCGGTACACGCTTTCGGCAAAGGCCGCGGTCACGACAACGCCAAACATGGTGAGCCGCAGACTAACCGCAATTATTCGTGGCGCGACTACGGCAACCGCTACGGCGTCTGGCGATTGTTCGATCTCGCCGACGAACTCGACATTCCATTGGTGCACAACACCAACAGCATGCTGTACGAAGAGGCGCCGCAGATATTCGAACGCATCCGCCGGCGCGGCGATGAAATCATCGCGCACGGCCGTAACAACGCCGAGAACTTCAACGATTTCCGCTGGGAAGAGGACGAGGCGCGCGTCATTCGCGAAGTCACCGAAACGTTCACGCGCAATGAAGGCAAACAGCCGAAGGGCTGGTTCTCCGGCGGCTCGTACGAACACAGCTGGACGCCCGACCTGATCAAGGAAGCCGGTTACATCTATTTTTCGGACTGGCCCTGCGATGATCAGCCGATGTGGCTGCGCACGCGCGCCGGCCCGCTGCTGTCGGTGCCGTACCCGGTCGAGCTCAACGATTCACCGCAAATCATTCACCGCCAGCACACGGCGCGCGAGTTCTGCGACATGCTGGTCGATCAGTTCGAAGAGATGGTCGAGCAGAGCGAAAAAAACCCGCTGGTGTTCAACGTCTCGATCCATACGCATACCTTCGGCTATCCGTTCCGGCTGCGGCCGCTGCGGCGTGCGTTGCAGCATTGTTTTCAGAACAAGCTAATGGAGCGGGTGTGGAAGTGTCGGCCCGGCGAGATAGCAGATTTTTGTCTGGCGCAGCCCGCTGGAATTATTCCGGGAAGCTGAGTCTTGTCTCCCTCCCTTGCGCGTAGCGCGGGGGAGGGTAGGGGTGGGGGCACGGCGCTTTAACTTCAAAGTCGCCGGGGGCGGCCCGGCGGCCGGTTACTTTTCTTGAACCGCCAAGAAAAGTAACCAAAAGAAGCGGCCCCCGGTTCGCCGGCCCTTCGGGCTACCCTGCGCTGCTCGCCGCGTCGGGCGGCTGCGGAACTCGCCCTCGCAAACTACGCGAGGGCTCAGACAGTCCTCGCCGACTTCCCCCGACGCGGCTGTGCTGCTCGGCGGCTCTCAGGGGGAAGCTTGGAACCGTCTGATGATGCGATGGCGGGTTTATTTAACGATGCGGACTTTAAGTACCGGCAAGTCGCCGATGCCGGCTTCAACGACATCGCCGACCTTCACCGGCCCGATGCCGCCCGGCGTGCCGGTCATGATGACGTCGCCGGGTTCGAGCGTGTAATAGCTCGACAGCCATTCGACGAGGTGCGGCGTGTCGAGAATCATCTGACCAATGTCGGATTTTTGTTTGGTGACGCCGTTGCAGGTCAGCCATAGCGCGCCGGCGCTCGGGTGCCCCATCTTTGATGCAGGCACTACGGCGCCGACCGGACCCGATTGTTCGACGTCTTTGCCGATTTCCCACGGCAGGCTTTGGTCCTTGGTCCACAGTTGCAGGTCGCGCCGCGTCATGTCGAGGCCGACGGCGTAGCCCCAGATGTAGTCATTGGCTTTTGCCGCCGGGATATCGACGCCGCGCTTGCCGATAACAGCCGTCAATTCGCATTCCCACTGGTAGTTAGTGGTGTGGCTCGGATATTTGATGTCGGTGACGCTGTCGGCCTCGCAGCCAATGGCGTGACAGGTTGCTTTGGTGAAGACGAAGGGCGGCACATCGGTGGTGATGCCCATTTCTTTTTTGTGATCGTGGTAGTTGAGGCCCATGCAGAATACTCTGCGCACGGCGATGCGCTCGCTGCTGCCTGCTACCGCCAGCGTTGGAATATCCCAGCCCGGAATCGCCAGTTTCATTGGTATTGCTCCTGCACGCATTGAACAAGTTCGCTATGCTACCGTGAATCGCACTATCAGTTATCATTTGCCGCTATGTTCAAGGCTTTATCTTCCGTCTTGTTGATGTCTGCGCTATGCGTGTGCGCACACGCGCAGCCTTATCCGGCGAAAGCGATCCGCTTCATCGTGCCGTTTCCGGCCGGCGGTATCGCCGATGTGTTTGCGCGCGTCTATGCGCAGAAATTCAGCGACGCCTGGGGACAGTCGGTGGTGGTCGAGAACCGCGCCGGCGCCGGCGGCAATATCGGCGCCGAGCTGGTGGCCAAGGCGCCGCCCGACGGTTACACGCTGCTCATGGGCAGCATCGGCACGCATTCGGTCAATATCAGCCTGTTCTCCAAGCTCGCCTACGATCCGGTGAAGGATTTTGCGCCGGTGGCGCTGGTCATTCGCTCCGACAATCTGCTGGTCGTGCATCCGTCGTTGCCGGTGAAGACGCCGCAGCAACTGATTGCGCTGGCGCGCGCGCGGCCCGGGCAGCTTGTATATGCCTCAGCGGGCAGCGGCACCGCGGGGCATCTCGCCGGCGAACTGTTCAAGTTGAGCGCTAAAGTCGATCTCGTGCACGTGCCGTACAAAGGCAATGTGCCGGCGATCACCGATTTGATGGGCGGCCAGACCTCGATGACTTTCGCTACCATGCCGACGGTGCTGCCGCAGGTCAAAGGCGGGCGCCTGCGCGCGATAGCCGTTACCGGCGCGCGCCGTACTGAGGCGCTGCCGGAGGTGCCGGCAATGGCTGAAGCGTTGCCGGGGTTCGACGTCACCAACTGGATCGCGGTATTTGCGCCGGCCGGAACGCCGGTGGAGATCGTCGCCAAAATCAATGCCGAGATCATGCGCATCATGCGCCTGCCGGAAATCCAGCCGCGGCTGGCCAACGAGGGCGCGCAATTTACGCCGACGACACCCGACGAACTCGCGGTGTTTCAAAAAATTGAAATCGCTAAATGGAGCAGGGTCATCCGCGAGTCCGGTGTGCGGGTTGATTGACGCGTTGATTTGTCGCAATACCTCAAATAAAAACCGCAGAGGGGAGTTTCAAGATGGATGTTTCGGATTTCAAAACAAGACGGCGTTTGCTACAAGGCGCAATTGCATGCGCATTGACCGCGGTGCGCGGCGCGTACGGCGCGGAAGGCGGTGAAGGCGACAGCAGGCCGCGCGAGACCATTTCGCCGCTGATGCGCCGGGTTTCATTGCATATTGCGCACGCGTTGAAGAATCCGCTACCCGACCATGTGGTCGAGGCGGCTAAGCATCACCTGATCGACACCTTGGCGGCAATGCTGTCGGGCTCGCATTTGCTGCCCGGCAGGAAGGCGCTGGCTTACGCGAAGACGCTCGGCGGCCGCCCCGAAGCCTGCATAGCTGGTTCGCGCATGATGACGACGGTGGTCAATGCGGCGCTGATCAACGGCATGCTCGCGCATTCCGATGAAACGGATGATTCGCATGCGCCGTCGCTGACGCATCCCGGCTGCGCAATTGTGCCCGCGGCGCTCGCGATGGCCGAGCGCGTGCAATGCGATGGCGTTACGCTGTTGCGCGCGGTCACTCTCGGTTACGACATCGGCACGCGTGCATCGTTAGCGCTCGGCGGGCCGCCGCTTGCTGCGCTCGGGCGCGATACCCACAGCATCGGAACTTCGTTCGGGGCTGCCGCCGCTGCAGCAGCATTGGCCGGGTTGTCGGCAGATCAGGTGCGTTATGTCATTTCATACAACGCGCAGCAGGCGGCTGGATTGTCCAACTATGCGCGCGACCTTGAGCATATCGAAAAAGCCTTTCTGTTCGGCGGTATGCCCGCGCGCAACGGCGCCACCGCCGCCGACATGGTGGCCTCCGGCATGACCGGCATCGAAGACGTTTTCAGCGGGCAGCGCAATCTGTTTTTTGCGTTTCGGCCGACCAGCGATCCCGAGCAGTTCAGCCGCGGCCTCGGCGAGACTTTCGAAATCGTCAATACCAACATCAAGCGCTGGACCGTTGGCAGCCCGATCCAGGCGCCGCTCGATTCTTTGTCCTATCTGATGAAGAACAACAAATTCAATGCGGCGGACGTTGAGAAAATCGTGGTGCGCGTTTCCAACCGCGGCGTCATGACCACCAACAACCGCACCATGCCGGACATCAACATGCAGTACATGGTATCGGTGATGCTGCTTGACGGCACCGCGACGCTCGAAGCCGCGCACGACGAAAAACGCATGGACGATCCGACGGTGATGGCGATGCGCCGGCGCGTCGAATTAATCGGCGATGCGGAACTGGACAAGGCGCTGCCGCGACGCGGCGGCATCGTCGAGCTGACCTTGCGCGATGGCCGTGTCTTGCGCCACCACACGCCGGACGTGCGCGGCACGCCGCAGAACCCGATGACGCGTGAAGAAGTTGATGAGAAATGCTATTTGCTGTGCGTGCCGGTGATCGGCAAGCGGCGTGCGCGCGAACTCGTAGATACCATCTGGAACATCGAAAAGCTGCGCAACGTGCGCGGGCTGCGGCATTTGCTGATGGTTTGACCGCGCATCCGTTCCGCAGCACCGTTCATCGCCGGGGGCATGAGGTTGGCACGGCGCATGCGCTAGAATGAGCGGGTGTCTTAACTACTGAGCCGAATATGTCAGCTTTGCGATCCGATATCAGTGTGCCGGTAAGAACCTCGCTCGTCATTCTGTTCGTTGAGACGCGCGGTTTCACGCGCATCTCCGAGATGCTGGAACCGGAGGTCGTCATTGAACGGCTGGAGGAATTTTTCGCGCTGATAACAGTCGCGATTGAGCGCTATGAGGGCACCGTTATCGATGTACTCAACGATACGCTGATTGCCGCCTATGAGGACGATGGTGCTGCCGCGCGCGCGGTACAGTCTGCCCAGGACATACAGCGGAAATTTACGCTGCTGGAAGAATCATGGAACCACGACTACGGCATACGCGCCGCAGCATCAATGGGTATACACAGCGGTACCGCGGTGATCGGGATTGCCGCCGGCGAAAATAAATCCGGCCGGCGCCACCTCATCGGCGATGCGGTCAGTGTCGCCGAGCGCATGCTGCACCGCGCCCGCGCCGGCGAATTTGTGATGTCGAAACCGATCGTCGATGCGCTTGCTGCAGCCCAGTTCGCACTTGACGCCGAGGAGTTGCCCGCATTGGAGGTGGCGCGCCGTGAGCCGATCCCGCTGTGGGGCGTACCGCTCGATACGCGGCTGGATTTCACTTAAGGAAACGCTGATTAACTTCCCCCGTTCGTGGTGAGCCTGTCGAACCATGAGCGGAGAGTCGAATAGAATCATCGTGCTGGAACGTTCCCCCTTCGACAGGCTCAGGGCGAACGGGATTTAATCAGTGTTTCCCTAACTTTATTTTTCGTCCATCACCCACACGCCGTCCCATTCGCCGGGCGGCGGGCTCGCCTTGAGCATTTCGCAACGCTCGATGTAAATCTCCGACAGTTTGTCCTGCGGATTCAGGCGCAACGCCGCCTTGAAGGCGTCGATCGCGGCGTCCCAGCGCGCGGCGCGGTATTTGGCGATGCCGTCGCTGAACTGATTGACGACGTCCATCAGATGCGGAAACGTTTCTTCGCTGTGATAGTCGAGAATCTCGTAGACGCCGACCGGCTTGGTTTTGCCTTTGACCACCACCAGATCGATTTCGCGCATGCGGTAGGTGCCGCGAAGCTTTCTTTGCGTGAATTCACTGATCAGGATGCGGGCCGCATATTGTTTGCACGCCGATTCAAGCCGTGCGGCGAGGTTCACGCCGTCGCCGATGATGGTGTAATTGGTGCGTTTTTGCGAGCCGATGCTGCCGGCGACGACATCATCGGTATTGAGCCCGATGCCGATGTTGACCGGCTTCTTGCCTTCGTTCGCACGCGTGACGTTCCATGTGACGAGGCTGCGGATCATGGTAATCGCAGTGCGCACGGCGCGGTCTTCATCATCATCGTGCGCGACCGGGATGCCGAACCCGGCCATGATGGCGTCGCCAATGAATTTGTCGAGCATGCCGCCTTCGCGATTAATGCAGTCGACCATGATCTCGAAGTATTCGTTCAGCAGGCTGACGGTCGCGTGCGCACCGAGTTCCTCGGTCAGCGTGGTAAAGCCGCGGATATCCGAAAACAATATCGTCGCGGTCATGATCTTGCCGCCGAGCACATCATCGCCAGCAGCGAGCAGTTGATCGGCGATCAGCGGATCCATGTTGCGCGCCAGAGTGGCTTTCATGCGCTTCTCGTTCGAGATGTCCTCGATCATGATCATCGAGCCCAGCTTCTTCTGTTCGACGCTGATGAGCGGCATCACGGTGACGTTGACGGAGCGGCGCTCTCCCGCCAGTTCCATTTCCGCCTCCATCGTCAGATCGAGTGCCTGCGTCTCTGCCACACGTTTGAGCTTGTCGAGCACCCAGGCATTGGCGCCACTGAAATATTCGTGTGCCGGCTTGTTGATGATATCGGTCGCAGCCGCTTGCAGGATGCGCAGGCCGGCTGCATTGCAGGTGACGATTTTTTCCGTCTCGTCCAGGGTCAGCACGCCGCTCGACATCGATTCGAGCATGCTCTCGCTGTAATTCTTCATGTTTTGTACGTCGGCAAAGAGCTTCGCGTTCTCCAGCGCAATCGAGATTTGTGCGGTAAATGCTTTCAGACGCGACTCGTCTTCGTTAGTGAAAGGCCCGCCGCGTTTGTTGAGCACCTGCGTTACGCCGATGATGCGGCCACGCTGATTGACGATAGGCACACAAAGTATCGAACGCGTGAAGTAGCCGGTTTTTTTGTCGAACGCCGGATTAAAACGCAGATCGGCGTAGGCGTATGGAATGTTGATGGTCTTGCCGGAGGTGAACACGGCGCCGGCGATGCCGACGTGATTGGGCAGGCGGATTTGCATCGCCGCCAGGCCCTGGCCGACTTCCGACCACAACTCGCTGGTTTTTTCATCGTTGAGAAACAGCGTAGAGCGTTCGGCGTTGAGCATGCGCGTCGCTTCGCCCATGACTTTCTGCAGCAGCGAGCCGATTTTGATGTCGGAGGTGACCTCGGAGACGATGTCGAGGAACTCGAGTTCCTGCTTGCGGATCGCCTTCATGCGCTCGATGAATTGCGCGCTTTGCAGTGCCAGCGTGCCCTGCGTGGTCATCGCGATCAAAAGGCTCATGTCGGCCTTGTTGAAGCGGCCGCCGGCCTTGTTCAACACCTGCGCAACACCGATGACATCGCCCTTGGCGGTGATGATGGGCACGCAGAGGATGCTGCGTGTGATGAAGCCGGTTTGCTCGTCAATGGTGCGGTTAAAGCGTTCATCGGCATAGGCGTCGTCGATGATGAGGCCTTCGCCGGCGGTGAAGACATGGCCGGCGATACCGCTGTTGTTGAGCAGCCGGATTTCGCGGTGTGAGTTGCCCTGTGCCACGCGCGAATATAGTTCGTTGGTTTCGGGATCGTTGAGGAACAGCGTGCCGCGCTCGGCTTTAAGTTCGGCGGTGGTGACTTCGACGAGCGCCGTCAGTACTTCGTCGAGCGTATCCATGCCCGACATTTTTTGCGAGATGCCGAGCAGGAGTTCGGCAAAGCGCAGGCGGCGGTCGTGGCTGGCGCGCACGCCCGGTACGCTGGCATGCGCGTCGCTGCGTTTTGAGCGCGCTGCAACAACCGCGGATTTTCGAGGTTTAGCCGGCATTGCGGCGCTGCTCGACCGTATCGCGCAGGGCGGCGATGGTGGCTTTGAGTTGCTGGATTTCGTCAGCGGCGTCGCGTAACGCCGCCTGCACGCTGCGCGCCTTGTCGGCGCGTTCGATTTCGAGCGTATCGCGCAGGACGCCGGCGGTTGCGCGCAACTGCATGATTTCGTTGTTGGCGGTGACGACCGCATCCTGCACGCTGCGTTCGCGCTCGATCTGCGATTGTTCGAGCGTATCGCGCAAAGCCGCGGCAGTGGCTTTCAGCTGCGTGATTTCGCTGCCGGCCGAGGCATGTGCCGCCTGCACGGCTTTTTCGGTATCGATTTTTTCCTGCTCGAGCGCATTGCGCAGCGCGGCGACCGTGTTTTTCAGGTCGCGAACCTCTGTCATCAGCGCGTAATGCTCATCTGCGCTCACGGTGCTTTGCGCGGCTGCGGAAGGGATGGTGGGCATGTTGGCGCGAATACTGGGCCGGTTCAAATCAGGTCGTTAGGATACCGCTTTTGCGCGTGTTTTAGGTTGCCGTCATTGTCGTGGTGTTGCTAAGGGAAAATCGCGCGCAGCACTTCGGCCAATCGATAGCCGGCCAGCGCCATGCGGCGCGTTGCGAGTGCGCGCGCATTCGCGACATATTCTTCGACGAGGTGGGGCGCGTTGCGTCGCTCCGCTGCGCCGGCGAGCTGGCCATTGCGGTAGCCTTCGCTGATTGCCAGCCGGTGGCTTTCTTCGCGCGCCCAGCGCTCGAAACTGTCGGCGCCGCGATAGGGACGTTCGCGCATCTCGTCGAGCGCGGCCGGCGCGTAAGCATTCAGCAATTGGGTAGCTGTGCGCTCAACGTCGGGCATTTTTTGCGAACGGTGAACGATGCTGTCCCAGAAGTAATGCAGACTCACCGCATCGTTTCCCGACGGCGGGCGCACCCAGAACAGGCCGCCGTGGCGGTCGCCGTCCGGAAAGACCGCGTTGTATAGAGTGGCGGCGTGCAGGGGCTGGTGCATATCGCCGACCAGGTGAAATATCCAGCACAGTGCAACCGCGCGGTCTGCGGCGGGTGCGGAGGCGTCGGCGGCGGTACGGGTGTTTTCGCGCAAGGCCGTCAGCAGGTTTTCGGCGGCGACCTGCGGTTCGAATGCCGGTTTGAAGCCGGCTGCAATATAAGGAATGTCGATGGTGTGCCAGCTGCCGCGATGATAATTTTTCAACGGTCCGCTGCGCACTTCATCGGGCCACTGCGCCATTTCGGCGAACAGGCGCTCCAGCCGCGTTACGGGCTCGCTGCCGGCTTCGTTGACGCGTGATTCGAACGCCGCTGCGGCAGGGTGCGAGCGCATGATCACCGTCAGCGCTTCGATCACGCGCGCGGGTGAGGCCGCAATGTCGCGCGCGGCGATGACGCCGGTGACGCGGTGCCCGCCCATGCTCCATGCGGAAGCATCGATACTGAACGATGCGCCCAGAAAGATGACCAGAACGGCTGCGAGCTGCCGCGCAGCCGTTGTAATCATGTTGTTCATTGCACGGCCGTTCGCGTCGGCAATGGCTGACAACGTGACGGCGTTTATTTGTCGAGCCCGGCGAGCTTGCGGAAATTCGGTTCGCCGTGCGGTATCGGCGGCAGTTCCCAGGTGCCGGTGCCGACCGGGCGGATTTCGCGATCGACCGGCACTTCGACCAGATAAGGCTTGTTCGCTTTGATCGCGGTTTCGAGCACACCTTCAAGATCGGTAGCACGATCGACGCGCGCGCCATCGCAGCCCATCGACTTCGCCAGCATGACGAAGTCGGTGCTGAAGAGCTTTTTCGTCTTCTCGATCTGAAAGCTGGTGGCGTGTTCCTGGCCGAACATACCCAACTGCATGTCGCGGATCGAGCAATAACCGTAGTTGTTCCACACCACCCACACTGCCGGTATGTCGTATTCCACTGCGGTAGCCAGTATATGCGGCGTCATCATGAACGAGCCGTCGCCGCAGACCGCAATGGCCGGGCTCTCCGGTTGTGCGAGTTTGGCGCCGAGGATGCCGCAGGTAGCAAAGCCCATCGAGGCAAAGCCCCACGATTGCAGCAAATGGCGCGCGCGCCGCGCTTTCCACAGTTGCACCACCCAGTTGTGATGCACACCAACGTCGGTGGCGAAGATCGCGTCTTGCGGAATGACGTTCGACAGCCCCTGCAACAGTCGTTCGGGACGCATCGGCATCTGATCCGATTGGGTGAAGGGTTGTTGATAGTCGTCCCAGACCTTTTTGCAATCACGCAAACGCGTCATCCAGTCGTCGTAGGTCTTGGGGGATTTGACCTTTTCCTTGGCGCGGCGCAGCAGCACTTCAAGGCTGGCGCGGATGTCGCCGAGGATGCCGAGATAGACCGGATAGTTGCGGCCGATTTCCGAGGCGTCGTTGTCGATCTGGATGAGTTTGGTCGGCGGGATGGTCAGCGTATAGCCGCTGATCCAGGCGCTGGTGGCGCGGTCATCGAAGCTGCAACCGAGCGCCAGCAGAACGTCGGCGTTGCGCGCGGCTTCGTTCGCTGCATACGGGCCGTTACGGCCGATCGGGCCGAACGACAGCTCACTCGTTTCGTCGATGGTGCCTTTGCCGTTGGGGCTGGTGACGACGGGGATGCGCATGAGTTTCAGGAATTCGAGCAGCACTTCGGTGGCTTCGCCGATGAGGCCGCCCTGGCCAACCAGTATGGTGGGACGTTTCGCTGCGAGCAGCAGATCAAGCGTTTGATCGAGGGCGGCCAGATCGCCGGGTGAGCGCTGCATCACCAACGGATCCGGATAGGGAATTTCAACCTCGGCGGACTCCTGAAACACATTGAGCGGCACATCGATGTTGACGGGGCCCGGCCGGCCGGTGCGCAAGAGACCAAACGCCTGCTTCATCGCCAGCGGCAGCATTTCCACGCGCGTTGGCTGAAAGCTCTTCTTCACTAGCGGCCGGATCACCGACGGAAAGTCGCCCTGAAAGTAGCGGCCGGTTTCCTGGAACGGCATGCGATTGAATTGTGTCGTCGGCACGTTGCCGGTGATCGCCAGAAACGATGACGAATCCATCATCGCGCCGGCGAGTGCGACCGGCATATTGCAGGAGCCCGGGCCGCACGAGGTGTAAGTCGCCACCGGTTGATGCTTGACCTTGTAATAAGCATCAGCCATGTAGCCAGCGGCCTGCTCGTGATGCACCGATATCGTCTTGATGCGATCGGCCGCATTGGCCGCCGCATCCAGAAAGCCGATGTTGCCGTGCCCGCACACACCAAACAGATACGGCACCTTCTCCTTGATAAGGTACTCAACCATGATCTCCGCACCTTTGCAGGTTTTGCGCGTGGGCGCAGGCGCTGCGGGTGTTGAGCTGGCGGGTGAATTACCGGTAGTGTCCATGCGTGATTTCCTCAAATTCGTCGGAGTAGATTGTGACGTGGCCTTCGATTCTAGGTGCGGCAGTCGGGTAGCGGCAAGCGCCGGCGGATTATTCCGGACGGACGCCGGCATCTTTGACGACTTTCGCCCATTTCGCGATTTCCTGTTTGATCATCGGTGCAAACTTTTCCGGCGGCAGGCCGGCGGGCTCGGCTCCGAGTGAGGCGAGGCGCTGGCGTGTATCGGCGCTGGCAAGTGCCTCGGCGAGTACGCGATAGAGGCGGTTGATAATCACGGGGCTGGTTTTTGCTGCGGCAAACAGGCCGTACCAGGTTGTCACCTCATAGCCGGCAACGGTTTCCGCGATGGCCGGAACCTCGGGCAGCACCGGCACGCGTTTTTCGCCGGTTACGCCCAGCGCTTTAAGCTTGCCGCTTTTTACAAACGGCAGCGTCGCGGAAACACCGGTGAACATGACCTGCACCTGACCGGCGACCAGATCGGTGAGCGCCGGGGCCGCGCCCTTATAAGGTATGTGTACGAGATCGACGGCGGCGAGCCCCTTGAACAATTCGGCCGCTAAATGTGCCGAGGAGCCGCTGCCGGCAGACGCGAAATTGATGCTGCCGGGACGGAATTTTGATAACTGAATCAATTCCTTGACGGTGTTTGGCGCAACCGACGGGTGGGTTACCAGTATAAGCGGGCTGGAGGCTAGCAAAATGATAGGCGCCAAGTCGCGGACGGGGTCGGCGTGCAGCGAGCGGTAGAGGCCGGGGTTGATTGCGATCGAGCCGTTGGAGCCGACCAGCAGGGTGTAGCCGTCGGGCGTGCTTGAGGCGACGATTTCGGTGGCGATATTGCCGTTGGCACCGGCGCGGTTGTCGGCAACTACCGGCTGGCCGAGAGCCTCCGCAAGTTTCAGTCCGGCAAGGCGGCCGACGATGTCGACCGGCCCACCGGCTGAATAGGAAATCACCAGCCGGATCGGACGGGTTGGGTATTGATCCGGCGTGGCGGCCGAAGCGGCGCCGGCGGCCACCAGGGTCGAAATCGTAATTAGTTGTTTAAAAGGCATAAAATTAATCGATTCAACGGGCTGTTCGGTCTTGGAATACTGGCTGTTTTGCGTGTTTGTTTAAAATATAATAGTCGATTGTGCAATGCAATAAGACGATGCGAGCGAGCGTTAACTTTACCCGCATCGCGGGAGATTGCACGGCACACGCAATTTCTTTGCCAACTGTTTGACAGCTATGGGAGAAATCGCGATAATGTTCGGTTTCGTTCGGAGGGGTTCCCGAGCGGTCAAAGGGATCAGACTGTAAATCTGACGGCTCTGCCTTCGAAGGTTCGAATCCTTCTCCCTCCACCAAAAAAATTTTATTTTAGGTTGAGTCAGGCTTAGATTTAATGGCTTGTATAGGGTCGTTTGGTCGGAAAGCTGCGGGTGTAGCTCAATGGTAGAGCAGAAGTTTTCCAAACTTACGACGAGGGTTCTATCCCCTTCACCCGCTCCAGTTGAATATCTGCCCATGTGGCTCAGTGGTAGAGCACTCCCTTGGTAAGGGAGAGGTCGCGAGTCCGAT
>JANYDY010000055.1 GCA_025363435.1 Betaproteobacteria bacterium | reverse complement strand
GTAGCTGATGTAAATGACGCTGCACCCGGTGTTTTGGGCCTGACCCATCAGCAGATCAGTGCAGCGTCTAGCCGGTATTAGGCGGCTAGAGCGTAACGCTCGTCGTTTGCGTTTAAGTTTTTTCCAGCGGATTAACAAGGTGACTGGACCTTGGCATGCCCTGTGCTGCTTTGATACCCACGTCGAAACCAAGTCGCCCCCGGGTTTCTTGATGCAGGATTGAGGATTTAGGATTCAGGTTTGAATAAAACCTGAACACTGGCAGCCGGAATCCCTGTTGCGTTTGCATTATCCCATATCGGGGGTGCCGGCACGAATTCAAGCCCTGCAGCGCTACGATAGTGGCGCGGCCGATCAGGGCGGCAGGTGGCCGGCTTCCTCAGAGGTTTTTTCCTCCCAGGTGCAGTCTTTTTTGTTTTTCGGCACGGTCAGTACACCGCTGATGACGCCGAAGGTGCCGCAGTAGGCCATGCGATCGACGTCACGCGCGGTGATGGTGAAATGGGTTTTGTCATCTTCGATAATCAGCGTGCCTTTGAGCATGCTAACGACGATGCCGATGTCGGAATCAAGCCAGCGGGTTCTGCCGTCGGCCGGTGCGGATTCAAACGAGCAGCGGTAGGGGCCGTTGCTGCTCCAGTAGGCGATGTAGGTCGGTTTGCCGTTGGAGGTTTCAATCGCAAAGCGGGTTTGCTTTTCGTAGGGGCCGATTTTGCATTGGTGCAATTCCTTGACCACCGGTTTCGCGCGTGGCGCGGCTTTTTTCGCCGGTTCGGCGGCCGTTGCGATACCGGCTGCCATGGCCAATGCGGCGACTGTGGCTGCGAACTTTTGCATTTGTTTGCTCCGGAATTCTTGTTTTTGTATTGCGCGGGATTGTCTGGCGATTCGCGCGCAGGGTCAACGCGGCAAAAAATCCAGCACGTCGCGCGGATCGTCGGCCCAGAAGTCGGCGTCCCACTCTTTGGGTGATTTGCCGTGGCCGAGATAGCCGTAGACGGCAACCACAACCTGCATGCCGGCGGCGCGGCCCGCCAGCATGTCGCGTTCGTCGTCACCGACATAAATACATTGGTTCGGCGGTAGCGCAATGCGCTCACTGGCCAGCAGCAATGAGGCCGGATGCGGTTTGAGGTGCGGCGTGGTATCACCGCCGACGATGCACGCGGCGCGTTTATGCAACCCGAGGCCTTCAAGCAGGGGGTGGGTGAAACGTTCGGCCTTGTTGGTGACGATGCCCCACAGGATGGCGCGTTTCTCCAACTCGACGAGCAGTTCAGCCATGCCGGGAAATAATGTTGTTTCGCGGCAGACATTGCGTTCGTAGATGTCGAGGAATTCGACGCGCATGGCTTCGTAGTCGGCATGATCGGGGCCGATGCCGAAGCCGGCGCCGAGCAGGCCGCGCGCGCCCATTGAGGTGACGGGGCGGGTTTTTTCGAGCGGGACTGCATCAAGACCGCGCGCTTTGCGCATGCAGTTGACTGCGTACCCGAGGTCGGGCGCGGTATCCGCCAGCGTGCCGTCGAGATCGAACAAGACTGCTTTGATCATATTGCCCGATCAGACCTTCACGCAATGCAGGATGTAGTTAACACCGGTGTCAGCACCCAGCGCGTAGATTTTGGTCAGCGGGTTGTAGGTCATGCCGGTGACGTTGCGCACTTCAAGTCCGGCGCGCCGGCACAGTGCGGCGAGTTCCGAGGGTTTGATGAATTTGGCGTAATCGTGGGTGCCGCGCGGCAGCATTCTGAGTACGTATTCGGCGCCGACCACGGCGAACAGATAGGCTTTCAGATTGCGGTTGATAGTCGAGAAAAAAACCTGCCCGCCCGATTTCGCCAGCGCAGCGCAGGCGCTGATGGTGCTGGCGGGGTCGGGCACATGTTCGAGCAATTCCATGCAGGTGACCGCATCGAAATGCTGCGGCAGTTCGCGCGCGAGGTCTTCAGCGGCGACGTTGCGGTAATCGACCTGATTGCCGGTCTCGGCGAGGTGCAGGCGCGCCACCATTAGTGGTTTTTCAGCGAGGTCTATGCCGGTGACGGCGGCGCCGCGCACAGCCATGCTCTCGGCCAGTATGCCGCCGCCGCAACCGACATCGAGCACGCTCTTGCCATTTAAGCCGACGCGTGTGTCGATGTAATCGAGCCGCAGCGGGTTGATGTCGTGCAGCGGTTTGAAATCGCCTGACGGATTCCACCAGTGGTGCGCCAGTTCGCTGAACTTGGCGATTTCGGCAGGGTCAACGTTGGGATTCATGACAGGGGCGGTTGAATGCGGTCGCGCCAGTAATGGCTGCGTGCCAGCAGTTCTTCGCGATCGAGCATGGTGAGGCTGCCGCCATCCAGCACGCGGCGGCCGTTGACCCAGACGTGGCTGACATGTTCGCGGCCCGCAGCATAGACCAGATGCGACAACGGGTCGTAGCAGGGCGCGATGTCGACTGCCGACAGATTCACTGCCGTGAGGTCGGCGTATTTGCCGGCGGTGATCGAGCCGATGCGATCGTCCAGCGCCAGGGCGCGTGCCGCATTGATGGTCGCCATTTCGAGCGCCTGCCAGGCCGGCACCGCCGTTGCGTTGCCGCTTGCGCCTTTGGCGAGCAGTGCAGCGAGGCGCATTTCGGCAAACATGTCGAGACGGTTGTTGCTGGCGGCACCGTCGGTGCCGATGCCTACGTTGACGCCTGCTTCGATGAGTGCGGGAACAGGGGCGATGCCGCTGGCGAGCTTCAGATTCGAGGTCGGGCAATGTGCGATATGACAGCCGTGTTTGGCGAGTTGTGCGATTTCTTCGCGGTTCAAATGCACCGCATGAACGGCGATCAATCCGGGGCCGAGCAGGCCGCAGTCATGCAGGCGCTGCAGCGGGCGAACCCGGTACGTTTTCAGGCTTTGTTCGATTTCATCGAGGGTTTCATGCAGATGGATCTGCACCGGCAGGTCGAGTTCGCCGGCGTAGGTAGCAACTTTGCGCAGATTGTCGTCGCTGACGGTATAGGGCGCGTGCGGCGAAAAGCTGAAATGCAGCAGCGCTTCGTTTTTCATCTCGTCGCGAAAGGCCAGGCCCTTGCTCAGATAGTCCTGGGCGTCGGAGGCATAGGCTGATGGAAAATCGATCACGATCATGCCGACGGTGGCGCGCATACCGCTGGCAAGGGCGGCGCGCGCCGCATCGCGCGGAAAAAAATACATGTCGTTGAAGCAGGTGACGCCGCCTTGCAGCATTTCCGCGCAGGCGAGCCGCGTGCCATCGTAAACGAAGGCCTCCGATACATACTGTTTTTCCGCCGGCCAGATGTGGTGGTTGAGCCAGTCCGTCAGCGGCAGGTCGTCGGCGAGGCCACGCAGCAGCGTCATCGCGGCGTGGCAATGCAGATTGATCAACCCCGGGATCAGCGCATGGTCGGCGAGCACGATGGTTTCCGCCGCCAGATAGCGTTCACGTGCTTCGGCAAGCGGCAGCACCGCTTCGATGCGCCCGCCATTGACAGCAACGGCGTGATGCGCCAACAGGCTTCTTTCGGGCGCTACCGGAATGACCCAACGCGCTTCGATCAGCGTATCAACGGGTTTTGGGGTGCTTGTCATGGTTACAGCATACAAAAAAAAGCCCTGCCGAAGCAGGGCTTTTTAAAGAAGTGTTATTTAAGACTAGGGTTTCGGCTTCGCTTCCGGCTTGGTCTCGGGTTTCGGTTTCGGTGCCGGCGGCAGTTTGGTGCCGACGACTTCAACCGTAACGCGGCGGTTCGGTGCCAAGCACTCGATCAGCTGGGCGCGCTTCATCTTGTTGTCGCAGAACTTGGTGACCGGGATCGGCTGTTTCGGGCCTTTACCTTCCCAGAAAATCAGTTTCTGGTCGATGCCTTTGCTGACCACGTAGTCTTTGACGCCAAGAGCACGTTTTTCCGACAGCGTCTTGTTGTACTTGTCGCTGCCGATGCGGTCGGTGTGGCCGGTGATGATCACTGCGCCAACCGTGTTGAGCGGCTTGACTTCGGTCGCGAGAAACTCATCAAGTTCTTTTTTGTTGTCTGCGGTCATTTCCGTTTTGTTGAACGGGATGCCTTGCAGTTCGATTTTGAGCTCGACATTGATCGGCTCAACCTTGGGCTTCGGCTTCTCGGCCGGTTTTGCCTCGGGTTTCGCAGCAGCAGGTTTTTCTGCCGGCTTGGCAGCGGGTTTCGGCGGCACCGGGCAAAGATCCGGCGTGCACTGTTTGCAAGCCTCGGCGGCGGCGGCAAGCGCCGGCGTCCAGAAGCCGGTGCGCACGCAAACGCCTGCGCCAGTGGCCATGACGACATTGCCGTTTGTGTCGGTTACGTAACCCTGGTTTTTGACCTGAGCAAGCGCGGGCAGGGAAGCAAACGCCGCTATTGCGACGAGCCCTGTGAGAACGTTACGGAAAGCTGAATTCATGATTTTTGCTCCTCCTGATCTGCAAAAATAAAAACGAAAAACCGGGTTACCGCAAAAGTTGTTACAAAAAGACTTAAGCTGCTGAATCTAGACCGGCAATTAATATCACAGGCCATCAGATTAGGCAAGCGATGCGCCGATTCTAACACATTTGTGTGCACGAAAAGCGGCGTGAATACAACACCTGCACGGATTTCGTGCAGGTGTTGCCGTTTTCTACTTGGTGCCGCTGACTTCCACGTCAACGCGGCGGTCGGGCTGCAGGCAGGCAATCAGCGCCTTGCGATTCGCCATCTTGCAGTCGCCCGGCTTGGTGACCGGCTGCGACTTGCCTTTGCCTTCAGCATAGACGCGATTCGCCGCAATGCCTTTGGCGACGAGATATTGTTTGACCGCTTCGGCGCGTTTGACTGAAAGCGTCTGGTTATATTTGACCGACCCGATGCGGTCGGTATGGCCGATCGCCAGTATGACTTCGTAGGTGGCGCCGTTCAACACGGTGACCAGATCGTCCAGCATCGCCTTGCCTTTCGGTTTCAGCTCCGACTTGTCGAAGTCGAACAGGGCATCCGAGGAGAAGTTGATTTTTTGCGGCGCCGGTTTGGCGGCCGGTTTGGGTGCGGCCGCAGCGGGCGCTTTCGGCACGGCAGACTTTTCAGCAGGCGCCGGCGCGGCAGTTGTCTTGCCGGCGGGGACGGGTTTTTTTACCAGATCGGGATCGCATTGCGCTACGGCAAGCGCCGGTGTCCAGGCGCCGGTGCGCCAGCAGAGGCCGGTATTGGAACTGGTAACAATATTTGTATTCTGATCGACCAGATAGCCCTCGTTTTTAAACTGGGCAAGGCCGGCAGCCGGCAGCAGGGCGGCGAGCACAACGGCGGTGGCAAGCGAATTTTTAATGAGAGTCATGATTGAGTATTGCTCCTTATTCCGTGATGGCATGTGCTGTTTTTTTGAACGCCCACATTTACTGATTGCAGAATGCCAACGGCCTTTTTCCGCTCCCTGTACCCCGTGTCGCAACAGGCGCCCGAACGATTTCAATTCACGTTGCCGGGCGGCCTGCAAAAATGTATTGAAATCATAACATAACGAATGGGTTAATTCAAAAGCCAAAGACCTGATTCGAGCCGGCGCGGCGGGTCTGCGGAAAGTGAATGTTGCGGTGACTGCGTGCGCATCGTCATGCTAAAATCGAACGCTTTGCAAAGCAGCATTTCCCGGCGCTTTTTGCCGCAATCTCGCCAAAGATTTCATGGATACATTCGCCAAAGAAACCATACCCGTTAGCCTCGAAGAGGAGATGCGGCGCTCGTATCTCGACTATGCCATGAGCGTAATTGTCGGCCGCGCACTGCCCGACGTACGTGATGGTTTGAAGCCGGTGCACCGGCGCGTTCTGTTTGCGATGCACGAGTTGTCCAACGACTGGAACCGCGCTTACAAGAAGTCGGCGCGTATCGTCGGTGACGTGATCGGTAAGTACCACCCGCACGGCGACACCGCGGTGTACGACACCATCGTCCGCATGGCGCAGGATTTCTCGCTGCGCTACCCGCTGATCGACGGGCAGGGCAACTTCGGTTCGGTGGACGGCGACAATGCGGCCGCCATGCGTTACACCGAAATCCGCATGGCGCGCATCGCGCACGAATTGCTCGAGGACCTCGACAAGGAAACCGTCGACTTCGGCCCCAACTACGACGGTTCCGAACACGAACCGCTGGTGATGCCGTCGAAAATCCCGAACCTGTTGATCAACGGCTCGTCCGGGATCGCCGTCGGCATGGCGACAAATATTCCGCCGCACAATCTGTGCGAAGTCGTTGATGCCTGCCAGGCGCTGCTGAAAAATCCGGAAGTCGATATCGAAGAGCTGATCAATATCGTGCCGGCACCCGATTTTCCGACGTGCGGCATTATTTACGGTGCGGCGGGGCCCAAAGAGGCGTTACGTACGGGGCGCGGGCGCGTCATCATGCGCGCACGCGCGCATATTGAGGACATGGAGAAGGGCAACCGTCAGGCTATCGTTATCGACGAACTGCCCTACCAGGTCAACAAAGCCAATTTGCTGATCAAGGTCGGCGAACTGGTGCGCGACAAGCGGCTTGAAGGCATCGCCGAGATACGCGACGAGTCCGATAAATCGGGCATGCGCGCGGTGATCGAGTTGAAGCGCGGCGAAAACGCCGAGGTCGTTCTCAACAATCTTTATACGCTGACGCAAATGCAGGACAGTTTCGGCGTCAACATGGTGGCGCTGGTCGACGGCCAGCCGCGCGTGTTGAACCTGAAGCAGATGCTCGACGCCTTCCTGCGTCATCGCCGCGAAGTGGTGACGCGGCGCACCGTCTTTGAATTGAAAAAGGCGCGCGACCGCGGCCACATCCTCGAAGGTCTGGCGGTTGCGCTGTCCAACGTCGATGACGTTATTGCATTGATCAAGGCGGCGAAGACGCCGGCCGAGGCCAAAGAGCAATTGATGGCGCGTCTGTGGCGCTCGACGCTGGTTGAAGAAATGCTGTCGAAGGTTGATCCGACGGCGAGTCGTCCGCTTGGCCTGCCGCCGGAATTCGGTTGGCAGAAAAAAGGCGGCTACCGGTTGTCGGAGGCGCAGGCGCAACGCATTCTGGAAATGCAACTGCAACGCCTGACCGGGCTCGAGCAGGACAAGATCGTCGCCGAATATAAAGAGGTCATGGCAACCATCGTTGATTTGCTCGACATTCTGGCAAAACCGGCGCGGGTCACCAAGATCATCAGCACCGAGCTGGCAGAGGTCAAGAAACAATACGGCGACGAACGGCGCAGCGAGATCGTGCAGCACACGCAGGATCTTTCGATGGAAGACCTGATCGCGTCGGAAGAGGTGGTGGTTACCCTGTCGCACGGCGGTTACATGAAGTGCCAACCGGTTGCCGACTATCGCGCGCAAAAACGCGGCGGCCGCGGCAAGCAGGCGACAACGACCAAGGACGACGATTTCGTCGAGAAGCTGTTTATCGCCAACACCCACGATTACATTTTGTGCTTCTCGAACCGCGGCCGCATTTACTGGCTGAAGGTTTATGCGGTGCCGCAGGGCAGTCGTAACAGCCGCGGCAAACCGATCGTCAATCTGGTGCCGCTGCTCGAACACGAAAAAATCACCGCGATCCTGCCGGTCAAGGAATTCGACGACGATCATTTCGTGTTCATGGCGACCGCCAACGGCACGGTCAAGAAAACTGCACTGTCAGCGTTTTCGCGGCCACGTCCGAGCGGCATCATTGCGGTCAGTCTCGATGATGGCGACTACCTGATCGGCGTGGCGCTGACCGACGGCAAGCAAGACATGATGCTGTTCTCCGATGCCGGCAAGGCCTTGCGTTTTGCCGAAGACGAAGTGCGCGGCATGGGCCGCAATGCCGGCGGTGTGCGCGGCATGAAGCTGCCGAAGGGCGGTCATGTGATTTCGCTGCTCACTGCCGCCGACAACGAAAAAGTTTCGGTGCTGACGGCGACCGAAAACGGCTACGGCAAACGCACGCCGATCGCCGATTACACCAAACACGGCCGCGGCACGCAGGGCATGATCGCGATTGCAACCTCCGAGCGTAACGGCAAGCTGGTGGCGGCGCAGATTGTCGGCGATGAAGACGAAATCATGCTGATCACAACCGGCGGCGTGCTGATTCGCACGCGCATTTCCGAGATCCGCGATATGGGCCGCGCCACGCAGGGTGTGCGTCTGATCAATCTCGGTGACGGCGAGAAGCTGGCCGGGCTTGAGAAAATCCTCGAGCCGGAAGACGACGAAACGCAGGAATGAGTAAATGCGGGATTGAGGATTTAGAAAAACCAACGGTTGCGCTTGTTGTCTGATTTATCCTCAATCCTTCTCGCACATTTCTGAATCTTCAATCTTCAATCCTGAATCCAACTCTATATGACACGCGTTTTTAATTTTGCCGCCGGGCCGGCGATTCTGCCTGAGCCGGTGTTGCAGCAGGCCGCAGAGGAAATGCTCGATTGGCACGGCAGCGGCATGTCGGTCATGGAAATGAGCCATCGCGGCAAGGAATTTGTTTCGATCGCCGAACAGGCCGAAGCCGATTTGCGCGAGTTGATGGGCATTCCTGCCAACTACAAGGTGTTGTTCGTGCAGGGCGGGGCGACGCTGCAGTTT
This sequence comes from Betaproteobacteria bacterium, assembly GCA_025363435.1. Lineage (GTDB taxonomy): Bacteria > Pseudomonadota > Gammaproteobacteria > Burkholderiales > SG8-41 > PALSA-1004. The sequence continues at coordinate 17,664 of JANYDY010000055.1, read as the reverse complement.
GCCGCCATACCGCTGAACCTGCTGCGCGGCAAAAAATCCGCCGATTACGTCAACACCGGCGAATGGGCGAAGAAGGCGATCAAAGAAGCCAAGCGTTACGGCGGCGTGAATGTCGCGGCCAGCAGCGAAGACCGCCAGTTCACCTATGCGCCGGCGCAAAGCGCGTGGAAACTCGATGCAGATGCGGCTTACGTGCATTACACCTCGAACGAAACCATCGGCGGTGTCGAATTCAACTGGATCCCGGAAACCGGCAGCGTGCCGCTGGTCGCCGATATGTCCTCGCATATACTATCCCGTCCGGTTGAGGTGTCGCGCTACGGCCTGATTTACGCCGGCGCGCAGAAAAATATCGGGCCGGCCGGTTTGACCATCGTCATCGTGCGCGATGACCTGATCGGCGCCGCCTCACCGTTGACGCCGTCGATACTCGACTACAAAGTGCAGGCCGACAACGGCTGGATGTACAACACACCGGCGACCTACGCGGTTTACGTTGCAGGCCTGGTTTTTCAGTGGCTGAAAAAAGCCGGTGGCCTGGCGAAGATGGAGGAAATCAATCGCGCAAAAGCCACCTTGCTCTACGATTTTCTTGATCAGACCGAATTCTTTTATTCGCCGGTTGATAAATCGGACCGTTCACTGATGAACGTGCCGTTCCGCCTGCGCGACGAAAAACTCAACGACGAGTTTTTGAAACAGGCTAAGCAGGCCAAGCTGCTTGAACTGAAGGGACATCGCTCGGTCGGCGGCATGCGCGCGTCGATTTACAACGCAATGCCCGTTGCCGGCGTCCAGGCGCTGGTTGCTTTCATGCGCGAATTTCAGACTAAACACGGTTGATCAAATGGCCAAAGCTCTACGCGTACTGACGCTCAACAATATTGCCAAGGTCGGGCTCGACCGTCTGCCGGCGCCGACGTACGAAGTCGGCGGCAAAATTACCGATCCCGATGCGATACTGGTGCGCTCGCAGGACATGCACACGATGGAAATCGCGCCGCAGGTCAAGGCGATTGCGCGTGCCGGCGCCGGCACCAATAACATTCCGACCAAACAAATGAGCGCGCGCGGCGTGCCGGTCTTTAATGCGCCGGGTGCCAATGCCAACGCTGTGAAGGAACTGGTGATCGCGGGCATGCTGCTCGCTGCGCGTAATCTGGGGCCGGCCATCAAGTTTGTCGATGGTTTGTCCGGCGACGACGAGGCGCTGCACAAGCTGGTTGAGGACGGTAAGAAACACTTCGCCGGCATCGAACTGCCGAACCATACGCTGGGCGTAATCGGTCTGGGCAAGGTCGGCAGCCTTGTTGCTGACGCCGCCATCAAACTCGGCATGAACGTGCTCGGGTTTGACCCGCATATCACAGTTGATGCGGCGTGGAGCCTGCCGTCGCAGGTCAAAAAAGCCAATTCGGTCGAAGAAGTGCTGAAAGCCTCCGATTTCGTCACGCTGCATGTGCCTTTGATGGATGCGACGCGCAACCTGATTTCCGCCGAACGCCTCAAGCTGTGCAAGGACGGCGTGATTCTGCTGAATTTCTCACGCGACGGTATCGTTGATGTCGATGCGGTGCTGGCCGGTTTTGCGGCGAAAAAAGTGAAATGGTACGTATGTGATTTCCCGGCGCAGAAACTGACCGGCAAAGCAGGTGTTATCGCGCTGCCGCACTTGGGCGCCTCGACCGGCGAGGCCGAGGATAACTGCGCCATCATGGTGGCGAACCAGCTGCGCGAGTATCTCGAACACGGCAATATTCAAAACGCGGTCAATTTTCCCGACGTGGCGATGCCGCGTGAATCGCCGTTCCGTATCGGCATCGCCAATGCCAACGTGCCGAACATGCTCGGTCAGATTTCAACCGCAATGGCGGAGGCGGGGCTCAACATACACAACATGTTGAACAAGTCCAAGGGCGAAATGGCCTATACGCTGCTTGATGTCGACAGCGCGGTGTCCGACGCCGCCATCGCACGCGTTGCCGCCATCAAAGGCGTGCTCGCCGTGCGCTACCTGCCGCTCGAACGTTCCTGAAGCCGAATAGCCGCGGGCGCGCGGTTTGTTTTATCATCGGCGGGCAGTGCCTGATTTTGCTGCCTAACGCCGGCCAGGGATGAAGTGACCGATACGCTGAAAAAGATACGTGACCGCATCGACGCATTCGACGATCGCATCCTCGAATTGCTGAACGATCGCGCGCGCTTGGCGCAGGAAATCGGCGGTGCCAAAAGCGGCGCCAAGTACCGTCCCGAGCGTGAGGCGCAGATTCTGCGCCGTCTCGCCAAGGTCAACCCCGGGCCGCTGCAGCAGCGTGCGATCGCGCGGCTCTACACGGAAATCATGTCGGCCTGTCGCGCGCTCGAAGACGGCATCTGTGTCGCCTACCTCGGCCCGCAGGGTACTTTCAGCCAAGAAGCAGCGCTGCGGCAATTCGGCGGTCAGGCGGAACTGCGCCCCTGTGCTTCGATCGATGAGGTGTTTCGCCAGGTCGAGTCGGGCCAGAGCGGCTACGGCGTAGTGCCGGTTGAAAATACCACCGAGGGCAGTATTGGTCGCACGCATGATCTGCTGCTGGCGACGCCGCTGAAAATCTGCGGCGAGGTGCTGCTGCCGATCCATCAATGCATGATGAGCAAAAGCGGCAAGCCGGCCGCGGTTAAAAAAATCTACTCGCACAGCCAGAGCCTCGCGCAGTGCCACGAATGGCTGAACCAGCGCTTCCCGTCGGTGCGGCGCACACCGGTGGTGAGCAATGCCGAAGCGGCACGCATGGCTTCCAAAGATGCGGGTGCGGCGGCAATCGGCAGCAGTGCCGCGGCTGCAGTTTATAAACTCAAGCTGATTGCCGCAAATATCGAAGACGAGCCGCTAAACACCACGCGCTTTGTCGTTATCGCGCCGCATGATGCCGGCCCGTCGGGCAAGGATAAAACTTCGCTGGTGCTGTCAACGCGCAATGTGCCCGGTGCTATCCATGCACTGCTGTCGCCGCTGGCGAAACACTGCGTCAGCATGACGCGGCTCGAATCGCGTCCGGCGCGCACGGCGCGCTGGGAATACGTTTTCTACGTCGATATCGAGGGCCATCAGCAGGACGCCAATATCGCGCAGGCGCTGCAGGAAATCAGCGCGCAGGCGGCGTTTGTGAAGAATCTCGGTTCCTATCCTGTTGCGGCTGCGTAATTGCGGTTGTTTTAACCCGGGCAAGTCAACATCATGTCAGCAGTGAATGCCATGCAACGCAACTCCGACGCCTGCGATCTCGCGCCGGGCTATATCCACGCGATCGCGCCGTACCAGCCGGGCAAACCGATTGCGGAGTTGGCGCGCGAACTCAATCTCGATCCCGACAGCATTATCAAACTGGCTTCAAACGAAAATCCGCTCGGCGTGAGCCCGCTGGCGATGCAGGCGATGCAACAGGCGCTGGCTGATATTGCGCGTTACCCGGACGGTAACGGTTTCGAGCTGAAGCAGGCCATCGTGCAAAAGTTCGGCGTGGCGATGCCGCAGATTGTTCTCGGCAACGGTTCTAACGATGTGCTCGATATGGCGGCGCGGGCCTTTCTTGCGCCCGGACTGGAAGCGATTTACTCGCAGCATGCGTTTGCCGTGTATCCGATCGCCACGCAGACCATAGGCGCAGCAGGCGTCGAGGTGCCGGCGAAAAATTTCGGCCATGATCTCGACGCAATGCTGAAGGCGGTGACGGCGCAGACGCGCATGGTGTTTATCGCCAATCCGAACAATCCGACCGGCACGCTGTTGCGCGCCGATGAGCTATTGCGGTTCCTGCGTGCGCTGCCGGCGCAAGTGCTAGTGGTGCTCGACGAGGCCTATAACGAATACCTCGCAGCGGAATTGAAGGCCGATAGTATCGTTTGGTTGGTCGAATTTCCGAATCTAGTGGTGACACGGACGTTCTCCAAGGCCTACGGGCTGGCCGGCCTGCGCGTCGGTTATGCATTGGCGCACGAACGCGTGGCGGATCTGATGAACCGCGTGCGCCAGCCGTTCAACGTCAATAGCATGTCTCTCACGGCGGCGGCGGCGGCCATCAACGATCATGAGTTTGTGCGCCGCAGCTGCGAATTGAACGCGCTCGGCATGGAGCAGATTACGCAGGGGCTGGCGAAGCTCGGCCTATCATTTATTCCATCGTACGGAAATTTCGTCAGCTTCAAGGTTGTCGATGCCAATAAGACATTTCAGCAATTGCTCAGGCGCGGCGTCATCGTGCGCCCGGTTGCGGGCTACGGCATGCCCGGTTATCTGCGCGTCAGCACCGGCCTGGAGGCCGAAAACGCGCGTTTTCTCGAGGCGCTGAAGGCATCGCTCGCAGAATGAAAAAGAAAAAACCCGTCGTGCAGAAACGAAGCGCGCGTAAACCTGCCGCGCGCAAGCCGCAGATCGGCAAGCTGGTTATTTTCGGCGTCGGTCTGATCGGCGGTTCGCTGGCGCTGGCCTTGAAGCAGAAGCGCGCGGTCGGTCATGTGGTTGGCGTCGGGCGTACGCGGGCGAATCTGCTGGCGGCACGGCGGCTGGGCATCATCGATGAAATTGCGACCGATGTTGCCGCTGCGGTTCGGGATGCCGATCTGGTGTTGCTGGCGGTGCCGCTGGCGCAGAATGCGTCGGTACTGGCGCAGATTGCGCCGCATCTCGGCGCCAGAACGATCGTCACCGATGCGGGCAGCACCAAGTGCGACATCATTGCGCAGGCACGCCGCCATCTCGGCGCCAATTTCAGCCGCTTCGTGCCGGCGCATCCGATCGCGGGCACTGAAAAAAGCGGTGCTGCCGCCGCATTTGCCGCGCTTTATCTCGATCATGAGTTGATCATTACGCCGGAAGCCGAAACAGATCTGCGCGCGATTGCCAAAGTTGCAGCGGCGTGGCGCCTTGCCGGCATGAAAATCAATCAAATGCACGCTAAAGCGCATGACCGCATGTTTGCGCTGGTCAGTCACTTGCCGCACATCGTTGCCTACGCGCTGGTCGGGCAGGTCGCCGGTTACAGCGATGCGCGCAATCTCATGGCGCATACCGGCGGCGGTTTTCGCGATACCACGCGCATTGCCGGCAGTTCGCCGGAAATGTGGCGCGACGTCTGTTTGTCCAATCGCGATGCCTTGTTGCAGGCGCTGGACGACTATATGGCCGAGTTCGAGCGTTTGCGCGGCATGCTGGCGGCTAACGATGACGCCGGACTGGAAGCGCGGTTTGCCTCGGCGCGTGCGGCGCGTGCACGCTGGCTGGTGCGCAAGTAATGCGCGATTGCGACTCGTCAACGCAGCGGTGAGCGCCCGTGGAATTTCTTGATCTTGCGCCAATACGCAACATGCGCGGCACGGTAAAACTGCCCGGTTCAAAAAGTATTTCCAATCGCATCCTGCTGCTCGCTGCGCTGGCTGAGGGCGAGACGCGCATACACGATGTGCTGGATGCTGACGACACGCGCCACATGCTGGTTGCGCTGCGCGCGCTTGGTGTTGAGGTCGCAACAGAAGCGAATGGTGTGCTGCGCGTACAAGGGGCGGGCGGTGCATTTGCGGTCAAGCACGCGACATTATTTCTCGGCAACGCGGGTACCGCATTCCGTCCACTGACTGCTGCGCTGGCGTTTTGCCGCGGCGATTACCGGTTGTCGGGTGTGCCGCGCATGCACGAGCGGCCGATTGGCGATCTGGTTGATGCATTGCGCAGCCTCGGTGCGCAAATTAAATATGAGGGTGTGCAGGGTTTCCCACCGCTGCATATCAAACCCGCGACCGCCGGCAGTGCCGGTGAGGTGAGCGTGCGCGGCAATGTGTCGAGCCAGTACCTGACCGCGTTGCTGCTGGCACTGCCCTTGCTCGGCCGGCGCGTGGTCGTAAACATCGCAGGCGAATTGATTTCGAAGCCTTATGTTGAAATCACGCTGAATACCTTGCAACGCTTCGGCGTCAAGGTCGAGCGCGAAGGCTGGTCGCGGTTTATGGTGCCGCAGTCGGTCTATCGCTCGCCGCGCGAGATCTTTGTTGAAGGTGATGCTTCGGCCGCTTCATATTTTCTGGCGGCCGGCGCAATCAGCGGGCTTAACAAGGGCGGGCCGGTGCGTGTTGAAGGTGTCGGCAAATCGAGCATACAGGGCGACGTGCGTTTCGCCGATGCCTTGCAGGCGATGGGGGCGGACGTCACGCTGGGCGACAACTGGATCAGCGTGACCGCTGGCGCCGAAGTCAAACACAGCGGCAAACTTAAAGCGATCGACGCTGATTTCAATCACATCCCGGATGCGGCGATGACTATTGCAGTGGCTGCGTTGTTTGCTGATGGCGCCAGTACGTTGCGCAACATCGGCAGCTGGCGCGTCAAGGAAACCGATCGCATCGCGGCGATGGCAACTGAGTTGCGCAAACTCGGTGCGCAGGTCGAGACTACCGCCGATAGCTTGCGTGTGACGCCGCCGCCGCGTCTGACGCCGGCAACCATCGATACCTACGACGACCATCGCATGGCGATGTGTTTTTCGCTGGCTGCGTTGGGCGGTGTGGCGGTACGCATTAACGATCCGGGTTGCGTCGCCAAGACATTTCCGGAATATTTCGATGTCTTTGGCCGGATTGCAGAACGATGAATGCGGCGGCGGCGCTGCCCCCCGTAATTGCGATCGACGGGCCGTCGGCGTCCGGCAAAGGCACGGTCGCGCAACGCGTCGCCCGGGCGCTCGGCTTTCACTACCTCGACAGCGGTGCGCTGTACCGGCTGGTCGCTTTTGCCGCCCGGCAGTCGGGCGCGGCCTTGACTGACGAGGCGGCGCTGGGTGCCATAGCGACCACGCTGAATGTTCGTTTTGATGGTGATGAAATATATTTAAATCAATTGGTTGTAACAGATTCTGTGCGTAACGAAGAAGCTGGAAAATGGGCCTCACAGGTCGCGGTCTGGCCGGCGGTCAGGGCGGGGCTCTTGGCGCGTCAAAAGGCGTTTCGCAGGCCGCCCGGGCTGGTTGCCGACGGGCGTGACATGGGGTCGGTCGTATTTCCGGATGCGCGCCTCAAAATCTTCCTCACGGCGGACGCGGCAACGCGGGCCGAGCGGCGCTATAAACAGTTGATAGGTAAAGGAATGGGTGCTAATATGGCCGCCCTTTTGCAGGATATTCGGGCACGCGACGAGCGGGATAGTCAACGTTCAGCGGCCCCTCTGCAGAAGACTGACGATGCTGTGCTGCTCGATACAACGCATCTTTCGATTGATGCGGCAGTGGAAGCAGTGCTGGCTCGTTACAAAGCAGTCATATAGTTGCAACACAGGTGCCATAACGCTGCCAGGCTTATGGCGTTTATTAATCAGACCCCGTTGAACTAGCGGGCTTTTCGGAAACTCAATCGAACACATGACTACTACTGAAGCCGTTGCCGGCGAATCTTTTGCCGCCCTTTTTGAAGAGAGCCTTGCGCGCAAGGAAATGCGCATAGGCGAAGTGATTACCGCCGAAGTTATTCGCATTGACTCGAACCATATCGTCGTCAATGCCGGTTTGAAATCAGAAAGTTACATTCTCGTCGAAGAATTCCAGAACGACCGCGGTGAAATCGAAGTCAAGCCCGGCGATTTTGTACAGGTTGCGATCGACGCATTGGAAGACGGTTTCGGCGAAACGCGTTTGTCGCGCGACAAAGCCAAACGCCTCGCTGCATGGCTGGATCTTGAGCAAGCGCTCGAAAAAGCCACGCAGGTTTCCGGTCTGGTCACGGGTAAGGTCAAAGGCGGTCTCACGGTCATGGTCAACGGCATCCGTGCCTTCCTGCCGGGTTCGCTGGTCGACATCCGTCCGGTCAAGGACACCACGCCGTACGAAGGCAAGGTTCTCGAATTCAAGGTTATCAAGCTCGACCGCAAGCGTAACAACGTGGTGGTGTCGCGCCGCGCCGTGCTCGAAGCCTCGCAGGGTGCAGAGCGCCAGGCGCTGCTCGCCAGCCTGTCCGAAGGCGCAGTGGTCAAGGGTATCGTCAAGAACATCACCGACTACGGCGCGTTCGTCGACCTGGGTGGCATCGATGGTTTGCTGCACATCACCGATCTGGCATGGCGCCGCGTCAAACATCCGTCGGAAGTGCTGGCGGTGGGCGATGAAGTCGAAGCCAAGATCCTCAAATTCGATCAGGAAAAGAATCGCGTTTCGCTGGGCTTGAAACAGCTCGGCGAAGATCCGTGGGTGGGCCTGTCGCGCCGTTATCCGCAGGGCACGCGTCTGTTCGGCAAAGTCAGCAACCTCACCGACTACGGTTCGTTCGTTGAAATCGAGCAGGGCATTGAAGGCCTGGTGCACGTCTCCGAAATGGACTGGACCAACAAGAACGTGCATCCGTCACGCGTGGTGCAACTGGGTGACGAAGTCGAAGTCATGGTGCTGGAGATTGACGAAGAGCGCCGCCGTATTTCGCTGGGCATGAAACAGTGCAAACCGAATCCGTGGGACGAATTCTCGGTCAATCACCGCAAAGGCGAAAAAGTCAAAGGCCAGATCAAATCGATCACCGATTTCGGTGTGTTTATCGGTTTGCCGGGCAACATCGACGGCCTCGTCCATCTGTCCGACCTGTCGTGGAGCGTTGCCGGCGAAGAAGCCGTGCGCAAATACAAGAAGGGCGACGAGACCGAAGCGATCGTGCTCGGCATCGATGTCGAACGCGAGCGTATTTCCCTCGGCATCAAACAGCTCGACGGCGATCCGTTCACCAGCTTCATGTCGGTGCATGACAAGAACAGCATCGTCAAAGGCACGGTCAAATCGATGGATGCCAAAGGCGCGATCATCGGTCTTGAGGGCGACGTTGAGGGTTATCTGCGCGCATCGGAAGTGGCGCGCGATCGCGTCGAAGATATCCGCACCCACCTCAAAGAGGGGGATGCGGTGACGGCGATGATCATCAATATCGATCGTAAGAACCGCACGATCAATCTGTCGATCAAAGCCCGCGACATGGCTGAAGAATCAGCGGCAATGCAGAAAATGGCGGCGGACAAGCCGGCCAACGCTGGCACCACGAGTCTGGGTGCGTTGCTCAAGGCCAAGATGGATACCGCTAATACCGGTCAATAACAGGGGTGAATATGACCAAGTCCGAACTGATCGCAAAGCTGGCCGCACGCTACCCGCAGCTGGTGGCTAAGGACGCCGAGCTTGCGGTCAAGATGGTTCTTGATGCCATGGGGAAAAGTCTGTCGCAGGGCCAGCGGATAGAAATCCGCGGCTTCGGCAGCTTCGGACTGAATTACCGTCCGCCCCGCACCGGGCGCAATCCGAAATCCGGTGCCAAAGTTCAGGTGCCGGCAAAGTACGTGCCCCATTTCAAAGCCGGTAAGGAATTGCGCGAACGCGTCGATTACAAGAACGAATCCAAGAAATAAGCGCAGCGCAATGCGTATGGTGCGGCATAGTCGAAAGATCGTGCCGCTTTTTTTTGTCCGTGCGGCACAGGCCCGCAGGGAGGTTCGATAATGCGAATGCTGTCATTGTTGGCGAAAATCGCAGTGTTTTTGCTGCTGCTGGGATTTGCGGTCAAGAACACGGATGCGATTACGATTCGCTACTTCCTCGGACTTGAGTGGCAGGCGCCGCTGGTTTTTGTTCTGCTGGTAGTGTTCGGACTTGGCATATCGGGCGGGCTATTGACCGGCCTCCTGGTGATGGCGCGGCAGCGCCGCGAACTGCTGACGCTAAAGCGTGAATTGCATGCGCAGCGCCGCAGTCCCGCAGCGGTTCCGCTCGAAGCGGCATAACGTAATAGCGTAACAGGCAAAACGGCGAAGCATGGAAATCGAATACTGGTGGTTGCTGGCATTGCCGCTGTTTTTTGCGCTCGGCTGGTTTGCCGCGCGCATCGACATCAAGCAATTGCTGACTGAATCGCGCGCGCTGCCGCGTTCGTATTTCAAGGGCCTCAATTTTCTGCTTAACGAACAGCCCGACAAGGCGATCGAAGCGTTCATTGAAGTGGTCAAGGTCGAGCCGCAGACCATAGAACTGCATTTTGCGCTGGGCTCGCTGTTCCGGCGGCGCGGCGAAGTGGAGCGTGCCATACGCATGCACCAGAATCTGGTCGAACGCGACGATCTGCCGCAGCAGCAGAAACTCGACGCGCTCTATGAGCTGGCGCAGGACTATCTGAAAGCCGGCCTGCTTGACCGCGCCGAGGAATTGTTCGCCAAGCTGAAGGGGACCGCGCACGCCGAAGCGGCATTGCGCTACCTTCTCGAAATCTACGAACAGGAGAAGGACTGGCTGAAGGCGATCGACACCGCGCAACAGCTGGAGAGCGTGACCGGGCAGTCGCATCAAAAACAAATCGCCAATTTTTTCTGCGAGCTGGCTTCGCGCGAAATCATGGAATCGCGTCCCGATGGAGCGCGACCGCATCTGGCGCAGGCGCTGTCGCACCATCGCCTGTGCGTGCGCGCCAATGTCCTGCTCGGCGATCTGGAGATTGCGTTGCAGCGCCCCGAAGCGGCGGTCGAGGCGTGGAAGCGCATCGAATCGCAGAATCCGGCTTATCTGTCGCTGGTCGGCGAACGCCTGCTGAAAGCCTACCGCCAGATGGACAAGGCCGGTGAGGGGCTTAATCTGTTGCGCGGCCTGCTCGCGCGTTATCCGTCGATCGACGTGCTGAATGTGGTTTTCTCCTGCGTTCTCGACAGCGAAGGTGCGGAGCCTGCATACGAGCTGGTGCGCGAGGAAATGCGCCGCAGTCCGTCCTTGCTCGGTCTCGACAAGTTGCTCGAGGCGCAACTGCTGGAAGCGCCGGTGCAGCGACGCGCCGATCTTGAACTGGTCAAGAACCTCGTGCATCAGCACACCCGTACCCTCGCCATGTTCAAATGCGACAACTGCGGATTCCGTGCCCACCAGTTTTACTGGCATTGTCCGGCTTGCGGGGAGTGGGAGACTTATTCGCCGCGGCGTACTGAAGAAAAGGGGCTGCCTGCATGACGACCTCACGCGTCATAGTCGCGCTTGATTACCCGGCCGCAGAACCGGCGCTGGCCTTCGCGCAGAGCGTCAGTCCGCAGGATTGCCGGCTAAAAATTGGTAAAGAGCTCTTTACCGCTGCCGGTCCCGCGCTGGTTGAAACATTATCGAAACAGGGATTCGATATATTCCTTGATTTGAAATTTCATGACATTCCCAATACGGTGGCAGGCGCATGCAAAGCAGCGGCGGAGCTCGATGTCTGGATGCTGAACGTTCACGCTTCCGGCGGGCGCGCCATGATGGAAGCCGCGCGTAAGGCGCTGGGTGAGGGCAGCGACCGGCCGAAGCTTATTGCGGTGACCTTGCTGACTAGCATGGGCGCTCGCGAGCTTGAAGAGATCGGCATCGCCGGTGACGCGGTGGCGGCGGTGCGCAGGCTGGCGCGGCTTACGCAGGCGAGCGGACTCGACGGCGTGGTTTGTTCGGCGCAGGAGGCAGCCATGTTGCGCGATGAATGCGGAAAAGATTTCTGCCTGGTGACGCCCGGCATCCGGCCGGCGACGGCTTCGAACGATGATCAACAGCGTGTGATGACGCCCGCCGCCGCAGTCGCGGCCGGTGCGGACTATCTGGTGATCGGCCGTCCGGTCACGCAGGCGAAAGACCCGGTGGCGACACTGGCGGCGATTAATCGCGAAATTAGCACCGGAAAAGCGGTATGAGAATAACCATCATCGGCACCGGTTATGTTGGTTTGGTCTCCGGCGCCTGTCTCGCCGAACTCGGTAACGACGTGATGTGTCTGGATGTCGATACGGCCAAAATCGACATGCTCAAGCGCGGCGAAATTCCGATTTACGAACCGGGACTCGAAGCGCTGGTGAAACGTAATGTGGCCGCCGGGCGCCTGCATTTCACCACCGATTTCGCCGAAAGCGTTGCCCACGGCGAGGTTCAATTCATCGCCGTCGGTACACCGCCCGACGAAGACGGTTCGGCCGATCTGCAATATGTTCTCGCGGCGGCGCGTAATATCGGCCGCCATATGGATGGCTATCGCGTGGTGGTCGATAAATCCACGGTGCCGGTCGGCACGGCGGAAAAAGTGCGCGCGGTGATCGCGGAGGAGCTGAAAAAACGCGGGCTGTCGTTCGAGTTCAGTGTGGTTTCCAATCCGGAGTTTCTCAAAGAGGGCGCTGCGGTTGACGATTTCATGCGGCCCGACCGCATCGTCATCGGCGCCAATGACGAACGTGCGCGGCAGATCATGCGCGCAATTTACGCGCCGATACAACGCAACCACGAACGCATGATCGTGATGGATATTCCGTCGGCGGAACTGACCAAATACGCCGCCAACGCGATGCTGGCGACGCGCATCTCGTTCATGAACGAACTCGCCAATCTCGCCGAAAAACTTGGCGCGGATATTGAGCATGTGCGTCAGGGCATAGGCTCCGATGCGCGCATCGGCTACCACTTTCTGTATGCCGGCTGCGGCTATGGCGGCGCCTGTTTCCCGAAGGACGTCAGCGCGCTGCAGCAGACGGCGCACGAATCAGGGATGCAGCTCAAAATCATCGACGCCGTTGAACGCGTCAATCAGGCGCAAAAATCGCGTCTGCTGGAAAAAATTATCGCGCGCTACGGTGAAAAACTGCAGGGCAAACGCTTTGCAATCTGGGGCCTGGCTTTCAAACCGAATACCGACGACATGCGCGAGGCGACCAGCCAGGTGGTGATCAACGGGCTGGTGCAGCGGGGCGCGACGATAGTTGCCTATGACCCGGTGGCGATTGCGCAAGCGAAAAAAGTTTTTGCCGGTCTGGACAGCGTTCAATACGCGTCGTCGCCGCTGGCCGCGCTCGACGGCGCGGATTGCCTGGTCATCATTACCGAGTGGAAAGAATTCCGCAGTCCCGACTTCGGCGAAATCGGCAGGCGCCTGAAGTCGCCGGTGATCATCGACGGGCGCAATTTATACGAGCCGGCGTTTGTGCGCGGTCTCGGTATCGAATATTCAGGTATCGGGCGTTAGTATGAAAAAAACTACTCCTGCGGTGAATACGCAAACGACGTTGCGTGCTTTCAGGCGCGCGCGCGTGCTGGTGGTCGGTGATGTCATGCTCGACCGCTACTGGTTCGGCGAGGTCAGCCGCATTTCACCGGAAGCGCCGGTGCCGGTGGTCAAGGTCGACCGCAATGAAGACCGTCCGGGCGGTGCCGCCAACGTGGCGCGCAATGCAGCAGCACTCGGCGCGCGAGTAACCTTGCTGAGTGTCGTCGGGCAGGACGAACCGGGCCGCCGTCTGCGCGAGTTATTGCGCGAAGAAAAAATCGCCGCCCGCCTGCATTACGATCGCACGATAGACACCACGGTCAAGCTGCGCGTGATCGGCCGCCAGCAACAGCTCCTGCGCATTGATTTTGAAACCACCCCCAGCCACGAGATTTTACGCACCAAGCTCAGCGACTACGCGCGACTGGTGGCGGCCTGCGATGTGGTCGTGCTGTCCGATTACGGCAAGGGCGGTCTTGCGCATATCACCCGCATGATTGCACTGGCGCGTCGTCATAAAAAGCCGGTGCTGGTCGATCCCAAGGGCGATGATTTCGTCCGTTATGCGGGAGCCACGTTGATTACGCCGAACCGCGCGGAGTTTCGCGCGGTTGCCGGCAAATGGAAGAACGAACGCGAATTTTCCGACAGCGCACGGCGACTGCGCAGCAAGCTCAAGGTCGATGCCCTGCTGGTGACGCGCAGCGAAGAGGGCATGACCCTGTTTACGCGCGGCGGCCGTCTGCATGCCAGCGCGCAGGCGCGCGAGGTTTTCGACGTCAGCGGCGCAGGCGACACCGTGATAGCCACGCTGGCGGTGGCGCTGGCCGGCGGCACGACGCTGGAAGGCGCGGTCGAGCTGGCAAATCACGCCGCCGGCATTGTCGTCGGCAAATTCGGTACTGCGGTGGTGCGGCCGGAGGAATTGTTTGCAAAGCAGGATTGAGATAGCCGGATAAATCGGCGTAATCGCGATAGAATTCCGCCTCGACCGCCTTTAAATCAATTTTGCTTATGTATATCGTGGTTACCGGTGCTGCCGGCTTTGTCGGCGCGAATCTTGCCAAAGCGCTGTCAGAGCGCGGTGATTATGACATTCTCGCCGTCGACGATCTGAAGCAGGGCGACAAATTCGTCAACCTTGTCGATTGCGATATCGCGGATTATTTCGACCACGAGGATTTTCTGCGCGAGCTCGAGCGTGGCGCTTTCGAAGGCGCGATCGGCGCAGTACTGCATCAGGGTGCCTGTTCGGACACCACCGAAACCGATGGCCGCTACATGATGCAGAACAATTACCGCTACACGCGGGGCTTGTTCGACTACTGCATGAACGAGGAAATCCAGTTCATCTATGCCTCCTCCGCGGCGGTATACGGCGCCGGCACGGTGTTTCGCGAAGAGCCGGCGCATGAATCGCCGCTCAATGTTTATGGTTATTCGAAATTTCTGTTCGACCAGTATCTGCGGCGCAACTGGGGCGAGCGTACAGCGCAGGTCGTCGGTTTGCGTTATTTCAATGTGTACGGCGCGCGCGAACAGCATAAGGGGCGCATGGCCTCGGTCGCATATCATTTTTTTAACCAGTATCGCGCCGGCGGCAAAGTGCGCTTGTTCGAAGGCACGGCGGGTTATGGCAATGGCGATCAACGCCGCGATTTCGTGTCGGTTGAGGACGCCGTCAAAGTCAATCTTTATTTCCTCGACAATCCGGGGCGCTCCGGCATTTTCAACGTTGGCACCGGCGCCGCGCAGAGTTTCAATGACGTCGCGGTGGCGACGGTGAATGCCTGCCGTCTGCATGCGGGTCAAAACGCGCTCACGCTGACCGATATGCAACGCCAGGGCGTGATCGAATATATCCCGTTTCCGGCCGACCTCAAGGGCAAGTACCAGAGTTATACCCAGGCCGATATCGGCGCCTTGCGCGCCGCCGGGTATAACGCGCCAATGCTGACGGTAGAAGAAGGTGTTGCGGATTATGTCGGCACCTTGTGCAAACAGGCGGAGCGCTGATGCCCATGTACAAGACGCTGGAAGACTTTATCGGCAATACACCGCTGGTGCAGTTAAAGCGCCTGCCGGGCGATAGCGGTAACGTGGTGCTCGCCAAGCTCGAAGGCAATAATCCGGCCGGATCGGTAAAAGACCGGCCGGCACTGTCGATGATCCGGCGCGCGCAGCAACGCGGCCAGATCAAACCCGGTGATACCCTGATCGAACCGACCAGCGGCAACACGGGTATTGCGCTTGCCATGGCAGCGGCCATGATGGGTTACCGCATGGTGCTGGTGATGCCCGAGCACCTGTCGATCGAACGGCGCCAAACCATGGCGGCCTTCGGCGCGGAAATTGTGCTGACGCCGCAGAGCGGCGGTATGGAAGCGGCGCGCGATATTGCCGAAAAAATGCGCGATGAAGGCAAAGGCATCATCCTCGACCAGTTCGGCAATCCGGATAATCCGCTCGCGCACTACGAAGGCACCGGTCCGGAAATCTGGCGCGATACCGGCGGCAGGATTACGCATTTTGTGTCGAGCATGGGCACCACCGGCACCATCATGGGTGTGTCGCGGTTTTTGAAGGAAAAGAACCCGGCGGTGCAGGTTGTCGGTTGCCAGCCCACCGACGGTTCGCAGATTCCCGGCATACGCAAATGGCCGGAGGCTTATCTGCCGAAGATTTATGACAAGAGCCGCATCGATCAGGTGATCGAAGTCAGTCAGGCCGATGCCGAAGACATGACGCGCAGGCTGGCGCGCGAAGAAGGTATCTTCGCCGGCGTTTCGTCCGGCGGCGCGGTGTGGGCGGCTCTGCGGCTTTCCGCCGAAGTCAAAAACGCCGTTATCGTCTGCATTATCTGCGATCGCGGTGACCGTTACCTGTCGACCGGCATTTTTCCCGCTTGATGCTCACATGCATTGCGGGCAGCGGCGCCAAGGCCGGATGAGCGTATGAGCCCTGTGCTGGTTTTTGACATCGAGACCATTCCGGATATTGCCGGACTGCGCCTGCTCTACGAGCTCGGTAACGGGGTCAGTGACGCCGATGTGGCGGCGATGGCGTTCCAGCGCCGTCGCCAGACCAGCGGCAACGATTTTCTGCAACTGCATTTGCACCGGGTGGTGGCCATTGCCTGCGTATTGCGCGAGCGTGACAGCGTGCGCGTATGGTCGCTCGGCGAAGCCGCCGACAGCGAAGGCGCTTTGATCCAACGTTTTTTCGACGGCATCGAAAAATATTCACCACAGATTGTTTCATGGAACGGCGGCGGCTTTGATCTGCCGGTGTTGAACTATCGCGGGCTGATTCACGGCATACACGCAGCGCGTTTCTGGGATCAGGGTGAAGACGACCGTGACTTCAAGTGGAACAACTACATCAGCCGCTACCATGCGCGCCATCTCGACCTGATGGATCTGATGGCGATGTACCAGCCGCGCGCATCGGCGCCGCTCGACGATATCGCCCAACTGATGGGTTTTCCGGGCAAGATCGGTATCGGCGGTGCGCTGGTCTGGCAGGCCTGGCAGGACGGCGGCATTGAAGAGATCCGCAATTACTGCGAAGCGGATGTCGCCAATACTTATCTTGTCTATCTGCGTTTTCAGTTGATGCGCGGTGTGTTGAGCGCCGAGCAATACAAACAGGAAATTGCCCTGCTGCGCGCGACACTCGAAAAATCGCCGCTGCCGCATTGGCAGGAATTTCTGCAGCGCTGGCCGGTTTGAAAGATTCTGTTTCTGCTGCTGTCCATGTCGAGGCGTTGGACCAGGAGGGGCGCGGCATAGCCCACGCCGATGGCAAAGTCATTTTCATTGAGGGCGCGTTAACCGGCGAGAGCGTGACTTATTCGTCGTTTCGCAAGAAACCGAGCTTCGAACTGGCGCGCGTTCAGACCATCCTCAAATCTGCATCGTCGCGCGTCTTGCCGGGCTGTGCGCACTTCGGTATTTGCGGCGGTTGCAGCATGCAGCATCTCGATGCGCGTGCCCAGCTCGCGGCCAAACAACGCGTGCTCGAAGACAACCTCGCCCACATCGGCAAGGTTCGCGCGCAGCAGATACTGCCGGCCATCCACGGCGAACCCTGGGGCTACCGGTTTCGTGCGCGGCTATCGGTGCGCGATGTCGTTAAAAAAGGCGGCGTGCTGATCGGTTTTCACGAGAAACGCAGCAGCTTTGTCGCCGATATGAATAGCTGCGAAGTGCTTCCGCCGCGGATTTCCGCCTTGCTGCTGCCGCTGCGCCGCCTGATTGAAGGGCTCTCACTGCGCAACCGCCTGCCGCAGATCGAGCTCGCGATCGGTTCCGGTGTCGATGCGCTGGTGCTGCGCATACTCGAGTCGCCGACGGCGGCAGACGAAGAATTGCTGCGGCAATTTGCCGACCGCCATCAGGTGCAGTTTTTTCTGCAGACAAAAGGGCCGGAAACGGCCGTGCCGTTTTATCCGCCAAAAGAAAAATTGCTTTACTACCGTCTGCCCGAGTTCGATCTGAAGCTCGGGTTTTTACCGACCGAATTTACGCAGGTCAATCATGCGGTCAACACCGTGCTGGTGCGCCGCGCTATCGGTCTGCTCGATCCGCAACCGGGCGAACGCATCGCCGATCTGTTTTGCGGGCTCGGTAATTTTTCGCTGGC